>JAEYOT010000768.1 GCA_023411445.1 Pseudomonadota bacterium | reverse complement strand
AGCAGTCGCGCGCAGGGCCGCCAAGGCGAGCACGGCCGCCACCGGCAAGCCCGCCAGCAGCACCGACGCCACGAGCGAAGAGCCCTGTAGCTCCGACCAGCCGAGCAGCGAGCCCGCCGCGCCGGCTAGCGCCACCCCCCACGCGCCCACGTCGCGCTTGCTGCCGCTCCGTACCCGCGACAACACTAGCCACAGCGCGGCCGACGCGATCAAGAGCACGCTACCGATGAACGCGGAGCCGGCGTGGTACAGGTGAAACACGCGCCCCAGCATGATGACGGGCGCCGCAAACAGCAGGCCCCGCGCGATGCGGCCTTCCAGCGTATCTAGCTGCGCCTTACCGTAGAAGCGCGACAGCTCCAGCTGAAGCAGCCCCAGCACGGTCACGCCCACCAGCGCAGCGATCACGAGCGGCTGTCTCACCGGCACCAGCACCAGCAGGTTACCGGCGAAGAAGGCCACGGACAGCACCTTGGCTTCCCTGCGCGCCAGCGCCACGAACGAGACCACCCCGAGCGGCACGAGCACGAGCAGCGTGCCCGCCACCGCCAGCATGGCCGACCACTTGCTGGGCGCCACCCACGTCGCGTAGTGCGGCAGCTCCGCGGCGGATTTCAGCGGAAATTGTGAGTAAACCAAGCCACCCAGCACGGCGAAGCTGACCGGCATGGTGGCCAGCACCAAGCCCAGGAAGGTACGCGCGGAGCGCCCTTCGCGCAGCGAGAGCCCCACGAAGTAGGCGGCGGCGGCTAGCAGCAGGGACTGCCCCACCAGCATGGCGTAGCGGATCAGGTCGCTGCCCGACTGCTGCCACTGCTGCAGCATGAAGGTCGAAGCAGAGGCGACGACCAAGATGGCCCCTGCGATGCGGAGCGCGCGCGTCAGCGCGTCCGGATCGAATCCGCGCCTGGCCGGTGGAGCCACCGGCGAGCTGGGGGCGCTGCTCACGAACGCCTCGCTCGCGTCCATCACCCTTCCTCCTTCAGCGCGCGCAGCTCGAGCTTGAGCGAGGCGGCCTCCTCGGCGTCCAGGAGCTCCTCGTCGAAGCCATCTACGCTATCGATCAGGCAGCCGCTGGCTACCTCGCTCTCAGTCACGCGCGTCTCCCACCGCTCGAAGATCGCGCCAATTTCGCCGTTTTCCAAGCCGCTCGAGCCCTGAACCACGTTGAACGCCTCGGCGCGACACTGCCGCGTCTTCATGGTGTTGCGTTGCTGGCGCAGCTCGAAGAGCCTCCGCTCCAGCGTCTGCACGTCGCGCTTGAGCTGCGCTTCCACGCGCTCGTGCTCCGCTAGGTTGCAGCGGAGCTCGCTGCCCCGCGCTTCAGCGCGCTTGTGGCGCTTCAGGCACTCCAGTGCGCGCGCCTCGTCCTCTTCGCGTCGCGCGCGCTCGCGCCAACGCTTGGCCGCCTCCTGCTCATCGCTCAGCGCTTGGCGCAGCGCTCGGCCATCGCGCTCCACCCGCATCAGCTGCACCTTGGAGCGAGCCACGCCCTGCTTCAGCTCGGCGAGCGCGCTGGTGGCGAGCGCCTCGTGGTTTTCGATTTGAACGATCAGGTTGTCGATGCTGGCCACGAAGCCGTGAGTCCAGCGCTTGAAACGAGCCATCATGAGCCTCCTCTGCTCCGTAGCGGAGCCGCGTCCCCCGCTAGAGCAAAGCACAGGCCGCTCCACGCCAACCTCTAACCACTTGAAACCATTCAGTCTTATGCGCCGGCACGCTGGGAGCTATGTTCCTCCAATGTACACCCCTGTACATTGAGCGGACATGCTGTTCCGGGATGAAGAGCGGCGCTTCGCCGCCGCCGTGTCGCGCATCGCGTACGACAACCCGTTTGCACCCGAGCGCATCGAGAGCGAGCGGGTGGCGCTCGGTAGCTCCTTCTCAGACAGCGGCCCGGTTTGGACGCCGGATGGCGGTCACTTCGAGACGCAACAGTTTCACCGGGAACGCCCCAACGTCATTCGCTTGCGCGACATGAGCTGGCAAAGCGCGCTCAGCCTGCGCGCCCGTTTGGACGAGCCCCGCGGCGACCTCAGCTCGGGTGATCTGCTGCTCTACGAGGACCTCTGCCTCTACGCATTGTTCGCTCGCTACGAGCTCAGCCTCTACGAGCTGGTGGTGGACGAGTCCGGTCAGCAACGCAAAGCCCACTTCTTTCCGGCCTTCAAGCGGGACTTCCAGCGCTTGCTGGTGGAGCCCGATCTGCCGTTTCCGTCCGGGCTCGACGCCGCTGGCGCGCTGGCCTTCTTCTTCCAAATTCGCCGCGCTTTTCACTACATTTTCCGCTACCTGCTGGGCGTGTCCCGCCCCATCGCCGAGCTGCGCGCGGAGACCTGGCACTCCGTGTTCACGCACGATCTGCGCCGCTACCGCGCCTCCGTCTACCGCCACATGGCCGACATCCCGACCCTGATCGTCGGCCCCTCCGGCACGGGCAAGGATCTCGTGGCGCAAGCCATCGGCTACTCGCGCTACTTGGCCTTCGACGAGAGCAAGCTGCGCTTCGTGGAGGCCTTCGTCAATCAGTACCACGCGCTCAACGTGTCGGCGCTGTCGCGGGGAGTGATCGAGTCGGAGCTGTTCGGTCACCGGCGCGGCGCCTTCACGGGCGCGCTGGAAGATCGCCAAGGCTGGCTGGAGCTATGCGGTCCGGACGGCTCCGTGTTCTTGGACGAGATCGGCGAGCTTGGCACGGAGCTGCAGGTGAAGTTCTTGCGCGTGCTGCAAACGCGCTCGTTCAGCCGCATCGGCGAGACCAAGCCGCGCTTGTTCTTGGGCAAGCTGCTGGCCGCGACGCACCGCGATCTGGATCGCGGCCTGGAAGATGGCTGGTTCCGTGAAGATCTGTACTACCGCCTGTGCGCCGACCGCGTGCAGACGCCGACGCTCCGCGAACGCATCGAGGCGGACCCGAACGAGCTCTTGCTCATGACGAGCGTGCTCAGTGAGCGCATCGCGGGCCAGGAGCACGGCCCCGAGCTCGCCCAGGAAGTGCTGGCCTGGGTCGAGCGCGAGCTGGGCCCTGGCTACGCCTGGCCGGGCAACGTGCGCGAGCTGGAGCA
>JAEYOT010000763.1 GCA_023411445.1 Pseudomonadota bacterium | reverse complement strand
GTACAAGTACACGCGCCACAGCAGCCGATGGCGGCGCAGCAGCGGCTTCGTCAACGCTCGTCACCCAGCGTGAGCATGTAGCCGGAGCCGCGCACCGTCTTCAAAAACGAGGGGTGCCTGGAGTCATCACCCAGCTTGTGACGGAGGCGGGAGATCCTGACGTCGATGGAGCGATCGAACGCTTCATCCGCGTTGCCCTTGGCCAGCTCCAGCAGCCGTTCGCGGCTGAGCACCCGGCCGGCGTGCTCGGCCAGCACGCGTAGCAGCGCGAACTCGTAAGAGGTGAGCTGAAGCGGCTTGCCGTCGAGCGAAGCGGAGAGCCCAGCCAGGTCCAGCAGCAGGTGCCCGACCCGTAGCTCGCGAGCCGTCGGGCCGGCTTTGCCGCGCGCGCGGCGGGTCACGGCGTGAATGCGCGCCAAAAGCTCGCGCGCCGCGAACGGCTTGGTCATGTAGTCGTCGGCGCCCAGCTCGAGGCCCAGCACGCGATCCGCCACTTCCACGCGCGCCGTCACTGCGATGATGGGCACGTGCGAGACTTGCCGGAGCGCGCGGCACACCTCGAAGCCGTCGCAACCGGGCAGCATCAGGTCCAGCACCACCACGTCGATCTCTGGCTTCGCACCCTCGCGAATGGCGCTGGGGCCATCGGCCACACGCGTGACGCGCAGGCCCTGATGCTCCAAGTACTCGGCGGTGAGCCGCGCCAACTTGGCGTCGTCCTCGACCAAGAGCACGTGGACGGACATGCCCGTTAGCCTACACGATGCGGCGCAGGCCCACCGAACCCCTACACAATCCGACACAATCGAGACAGAGTGGCGACAGGCCGTCGCGTTACGACAATGAGGTGCACGTGAAACCGGGATTTTTGGCTGCATTCTTGCTCGCTCCGGCGCTGCTCGTGGCGTGCGAGAGCAAGGTTAAGGGGGCCAAGGCGGAGGAGGCCGTGCCGGTCGTGCTCGCGCCCGTGCAGGTGCTGGACGTGCCGCGCGAGGTGCGCACCTTCGGCACCGTGGAGGCCAGCAGCAGCGTGGACGTCGCGGCGCAGGTGCAGGGCCTGATCACGGAGGTGCATTTCAAGGAGGGTGATTTCGTCAAGCGTGGGGACCTGCTGTTCACGGTCGACACGCGGCCGTACCGCGCCTCGCTGGCCGCGGCGCAAGCGGAGCTGCAGCGCAACAAGGCGCTGGCGGAGCAAGCGCGCGTGGAGGCCGAGCGGGCGCTGCGGCTGCGCAGCGAGGGCGTCGCCAGCGAGCAAGAGGTCGCGCGCGCCGAGGCGGATGCCGCTTCGTCCGCCGCCAACGTGAAGCTGACCCAGGCGCAGATCCAGAGCGCTAGCCTGAACGTGCAGTTCGCGCGGATCACGTCGCCCATCGACGGTCGCACCGGTAGCCTCTTGGTGCATGCCGGCAACGTGGTGCGGCCGGGCGACGCGCAGCCGTTGGTGGTGATCCGCAGCCTCCAGCCGGTGTACGTGCGCTTCGCGGTCCCGCAAGATCACTTGGCTGAGATCCGCGAGCGCTTCGGCAAAGCCACGCTCTCCGCGCGCGTCACGCCGCGCGGCGCCGGCGCCGAGCCCGTGACGGGGCCGGTGACCTTCCTCGAGAACACGGTGGACGCCGCGACCGGCACCGTCACGCTGAAGGCCACGTTCAGCAATGAGGGCCAGCAGCTGTGGCCGGGCGCTTCGGTCGACGTGGCGCTGGTGCTGGGCGTGGATGAAAAGGCGCTGGTCGTGCCGGAAGCGGCGCTGCAGCGCACGCAAGCGGGCACCAGCGTCTTCGTGGTGGGGGAGGACGCCCGCGTCACGCCGCGCCCCGTGCAGGTGCTGCGCACCACCTCCACGCTGGCCGTGCTGCAGTCCGGCGTGAAGCCTGGTGAAGAAGTGGTGACGGACGGCCAGCTGCGGCTGAGGAAAGGCAGCAAGGTCTCGCGCAAGCCGGCCGCGCCCGCCGCCAGCGCGGAAGACCGAACGCAGAAGCCACCGGCGGGGCTATGAACGTCTCGGGGCCGTTCATCCGTCGTCCGGTCGCGACCAGCCTGGTCATGGTCGCGATTTTGCTGTTCGGCCTGATGGCGTACTTGCGCTTGCCCGTCGCCGCGCTGCCGGACGTGGACTTTCCCACCATCCAGGTGAGCGCCTCCTTGCCTGGCGCCAGCGCAGAAACGATGGCTGCCTCGGTGGCCACGCCGCTCGAGCGTGAGTTTTCGGCCATCGACGGCATGGCCAACATGAGCTCGGAGAGCTCGCTCGGCTCCACCAGCGTGACGCTGCAGTTCGACATGCGGCGCGATCTGGACTCCGCCGCGCAGGACGTGCAGGCGGCGATCGCGCGCGCCACGCCGCGCATGCCGCGCGACATGCCGCAGGCGCCCAGCTACCGCAAGGTCAACCCCTCCGATCAGTCGATCCTCATCCTCTCGCTCAGCTCGGAGACCCTACCGCTCTACGTCGTCAACGAGTACGCCGAGACGCGCCTGGCGCAGACCATCTCGCAGACGCGCGGCGTGGCGCAGGTGCAGGTGTGGGGCTCGCAGAAATACGCGGTGCGGGTCCAGGCGGACGCGCAGCGGCTCGCCGCGCTCGGCCTAGGCTTGGACGACGTGTCCGCCGCCGTGCAAGGCGCGAACGTCAATTTGCCCACGGGCGCGCTGCACGGCCCGCGCACCGCTTACGCCATCCAGACCAACGGCCAGCTGGAGAACGCGGCCGCCTACGGCGACGTCATCGTCACGTATCGCAACGGCGCCGCGGTGCGCATCAAGGACGTCGGGCACGCGCTGGACAGCGTGGAGAACGACAAGACCGCGGCCTGGCGCGGCGACTCCACCGGCCTGCGTCGCGCGGTGATCCTCGGGGTGCAAAAGCAGCCCGGCGCCAACACGGTCGAGGTCGTGCGTGACATCTTGGCGCAGCTGCCCGCGTTCCGCGAAGAGGTGCCAGCCTCGGTCGAGCTGGACGTGGTGCTGGATCGCTCCAAGACCGTGAAGGAGTCCGTGCACGACGTGGAGCTCACGCTCCTGATCACGCTGGCCCTGGTGGTGATGGTCATCTTCCTGTTCTTGCGGCGGCTGACCGCCACCATCATCCCCAGCTTGTCCATGCCGCTGGCGATCTTGTTCACGTTCGCGGCCATGCACCTGCTCGGCTTCTCGCTGAACAACTTGTCCTTGATGGCGATCACGCTCAGCGTCGGCTTCGTGGTGGACGACGCCATCGTGGTGCTGGAGAACATCGTTCGCCACATCGAGCTCGGCAAGTCTCCGCTGCAAGCGGCGTTCGACGCTACGGCCGAGATCGGCTTCACCATCGTCTCGATGACGCTGTCGCTGGTGGCCGTGTTCGTGCCGTTCTTGTTCATGGGCGGCATCCTGGGCAGCCTGTTTCGCGAGTTCGCCGTCCCCATCGCCGTCTCGATTTTGGTCTCCGGCTTCGTGTCGCTCACGCTCACGCCCATGATGTCGGCGCGCATGCTCAAGGCCGAGCACCAGCGCTCGCAGGGCCGGATGTACCGCGCGGTCGAGCGGCTGTTCGACGGCATGCTGGCGATCTATCGGCGCACCCTCTTGTGGGTGCTCGGCTTCCGCCGGCTCACGCTGGTCTTCTCCGGCGTGATCTTGGTCGTCACGGCCTGGCTGTTCTGGAGCATGCCCAAGGGCTTCTTGCCCACGGAGGACACGGACACGCTGCAGGTCACTACGGAGTCCGTGCAGGGCATCGCCTACGAAGCGCTGGTGGAGCGGCAGCAGCGCGTGGCCGAGATCGCGCGGCAGCACCCGGACGTCGAAGCGTTCATGTCCCAGGTTGGCGGCGGTAGGCGCGGCACCAACCAGGGCAGCTTCAACATTCGGCTCAGGCCCAAAGCCGAGCGCGAGAAGAGCGCCGAGCAGGTCGCAGCTGATCTGGCCAAGCAGATGTCGGTCGTCCCGGGCCTGCGCGTCTTCGTGCAGGTGCCGCCTCCCATCCGTCTGGGCGGGCGCATCACCAAGAGCGAATACCAGCTCACGCTGCAGAGCACGGATACGGACTTGCTGTACGAGCACGCACCCAAGCTGGCGCAAGAGCTGAGCAAGTCCGGCGTGCTCAAGGACGTGACCACCGACGTGCAGCTGAACAACCCGGAGCTCAACGTCGAGATCGATCGCGGTCGCGCCGCGGAGTTGGGCGTGTCGGTCGCGCGCATCGAGGACACGCTGTACAGCGCCTACGGCTCACGCCAAATCTCCAGCATCTACGCCAGCAACAACACGTACTCGGTGATCTTGGAGCTTGACCCGAAGACGCAGCGCGAGCCTGCCGCGCTCAGCAGCCTGTACGTCCGCTCGGACCAGGGCGCGCTGGTGCCGCTCTTGGCGGTGGCCAAGCTGAGCGAGGGCGCGGGGCCGCTCACGGTCAGCCACGCCGGGCAGCTGCCGGCCGCGACCGTGAGCTTCAACGTGGCTCCCGGTCACTCCTTGAGTGAAGCCGTGGCCATCGCCAACGCCAGCGCGCAGCGCCTCTTGCCGGCGCGCATCAGCACGCGCTTCCAAGGCTCCGCGGAGGCGTTTCAAGACTCCCTCAGCGGCCTCGGCGCGCTACTCCTGATCGCGGTGCTGGTGATCTACCTGGTGCTCGGCATCCTGTACGAGAGCCTGATCCACCCGCTCACCATCCTCTCGGCGTTGCCGTTCGCCGGCTTCGGCGCCGTCCTCACGCTGCTCATCTTCGGCATCGACCTCAACGTTTACGCCTTCGTCGGCGTGATCTTGCTGGTCGGCTTGGTGAAGAAAAACGGCATCATGATGGTGGATTTCGCGATCGACGCCCGCAAAGATCCTGCCGTCAGCGCGGAGCGCGCCATCGTGGACGCATGCCTGGTGCGCTTTCGCCCGATCATGATGACGACCATGGCGGCTCTGCTCGGCACCCTGCCGATCGCCCTGGGCATCGGCGCGGGTGCCGAGTCGCGCCAGCCGCTCGGCCTGGCGGTGGTGGGCGGCCTGTTCTTCTCCCAGCTGCTCACGCTGTACGTGACGCCCGTGTTTTACCTGTACCTCGAGCGGCTGCGCGAGTGGGCTGCGCGCCGTCGTGAGCCGCCGCAGCAGCTTCAGCCGGCGGCGGGGGCGTCGTGAAGGGCCAGCAC
>JAEYOT010000687.1 GCA_023411445.1 Pseudomonadota bacterium | reverse complement strand
GGTCTGGGCGTGGTTCTTCGTATTTCTGGCGGGCCTGCTGCTCACGGGCCTGGCGTTCGGTCTGCGCCTCTTACCCTGAGCAGCTCAGCTCTTGGGTAGCGGCGGCGGCCAAGCGCGCACCGGTCCGTGGTGCGGGCGCTGCGGTGTCCCGGGCAGCGGAGGCGGCTGCCGGCGAGGAGCTCGGGCTGCTTCGACCTTATGGCTCGCCTTCGTCGTGGCTTCGACCTCGGCTAGGCCGGGCGCCTTGGGCCGCTTGCTAGGCTGAGGAGGCCGCTTGCTAGGCTGCGGGGGCCGCTTACTGGGCTGGGGGGGCCGTTTGCTGGGCTTGCTTCGACCTTGCATGACCCCGCCCAAGACGTCCAAGCCGCCGCCGTCCTAAGGGGGGCAGCGCGCCCCGTCTCAGTGGCCCGTGCCGTCCCAATCCAGCGCCGCCGCGCTGAGCAAGCGCTCGTGCGATTCGCGCTCCAGCCGCTGCAGCTCGGCGCCCTCCGCCATCGCGCTCGACGTGACAGCTTGTAGGTGCGTCAAGCTGATCGGCTTCGCCAAGAACTCGAAGGCCCCGCGATCGATGGCGCTCGGCCGATTGCACTCCGTGGAGCCGGAGATGAGCACCACCGGCAAGTGGGGCTCCTCCTCCACCAGACGCGCCAGCAGCTCGAGCCCGTTCATGACGGGCATGCGCACGTCGCAGATGACGACATCGAAGCGCTCTTGCCGTGTGAGCTGTAGAGCCGCGCTGCCGTTGGCGGCTTCCATCACCTCGTAGCCGCCACGGCTCAAGCTGCGACGCAGCACTCGACGCAGCTCGGGCTCGTCATCGACGACCAGCACGCGGCCGAGCAGCGCTACGCCGCCGCCGAGCGAGGGACGAGCCGAGCTTGTTGCCATCAATCCACCTGCGGGCCCTTCTAGAAGTCATACGGCCTCTGCAGGCAGAGCTTGAGTGGTGACAGCCTTGGTCATTTTGCGATCTCCCCGAGATGTTCCGGGACTTTGTGGCTCAACCGTCGCAACCAGGGACGGCGCGCCGCGCGAGCTAGCCGTAGGGACGGGATCCGACTAGGTTCCTTCGCAAAATGACTACGCCGACCGTGCAAGCCGCTCTTGACGCTTTGATCGATGCCATCCGCGCCGAGCTACGCGCCGAGTTCCTCTCCGCGCTCGGCGGGCCAGCTGCCGCCCCCCGGCCTCGCACCGCCCGCGCGAAGGCCACCGAGCGCTCGCGGCGAGCGGCAGCGCCACGCGCGAAGGGCGCCAAGCGCACGCCGGAGGAGCTGGAGGAGCTCACCAAGAACTTGTTGGCCTACGTGAAGAAGAACCCGGGCCAGCGCGTGGAGCAGATCGCCGAGGCGCTCGGCACCGGTACCAAGGACCTAGCTCTGCCGGTGCGCAAGCTGGGCAAGGCGCTCAGGACGCGCGGTCAGCGCCGCGGCACCAAATATTTCGCGCGCTGATATTTCGCAGTTGGGCGATCGCGGCGAGTGCGTGACGGCCGACCTCGCCGCGGAAGAAAGCGCGACCCAGACCTGCTCGCGCTGCACCCACATCGAGCTAGCGCTACTCGGCGTCGTGGAGGCGGAGCGCAACTCAACTACCGCAAGGCGAGTCCGCGCGCGGTACGTTTTCTGCGTCAATTGGGGCGAGATGCCCCAAAAGCTCAGTTGTCGCGCTTTCAGCAATGTCGTACACCGGTCGTCGCTTGACGCTGAGTGCTGACAGCGCCGCATCGTGACAAACACCCCTTCCAAGTCGAGCACGTTGCTGCCTCCTGCAACGGCGGTTGGTCTGGTCCTGGCCTTCGTGGCCGTGCTGGCCATCACCATCTTCTCTTACCGTTCGCTCGAAGGCAGGAGCGAATCCGCCCTCCGCCTGCGCGACTCGCAAGAGGTGATGAGGCTCTTGGAGGCGGTGCTCTCCACCATCAAGGACGCGGAGACCGGCCAGCGCGGCTACCTGCTCACTGGCGAAGAGCCGTACGCCGTGCCGTTCGTCAAAGCGGAGGCCCAGCTGCCGCAGCGGCTGGACGCGCTGGAGGAGCGCTTGACGGATGCCGAGCTCCGCCCGCAAGCGCGCGAGCTACGGCGCCTGAGCATGCTGCGCATGAAGGAGCTGCGGGAGACGCTGGAGCTACGTCGCGACGGCGATGTTGAGTCTGCGCTGTCAACCGTCCGCAGTAACCGCGGCAAAGAGACGATGGACGCGGTGCGCCTCACGGTGGCCTCGCTGCAGGCCGGCGAGCAGCGCACGCTGGAGGAACGGCAGAACGAGTGGCAGCGCGCCGCGGAGTTCTCCACGCTGGTGTCGTGGGGTAGCTCCGGGCTGCTCCTGTTCTGCATCCTCGCTGCAGGCGTGGTCATGTCGCGCGACCACCGCGCGCGCGAACGCCAAAACTGGCTTCAGTTCAGCCGCATGCAGCTGCAGGAGCGGGTGCAGGGTGACCTGCGCCTCGAGCAGCTGGCCGAAGGCGTGCTAGAATTTCTGGCTTCGCACCTCGGGGCGCAGGTCGGCAGCGTCTACCTGGCCGAGCCGGGAGGCGGCTTTCGGCGCGTCGCGGGCTACGCCGTGCCGCCCGGCGAGAACGACGAGGACAAGCTCAGCCCGGGTGACGGCCTGCTGGGTCAAGCCGCGAAGAGCGCGCGCGTGCTGCACGTGCGCGAGGTGCCGCCCGGCTTCTTGAACGTGCAGTCGACGCTCGGGCGCGCGCCGGCGACGGAGCTCTTGCTAGCGCCGGCCAAGCACGAGGGCGTGGTCCACGCGGTGCTCGAGCTCGGCTTCTTCCAGCGCGTGGATCCGGCGGACGTGGAGCTGTTGCAGGCCGCGACGGAGACGGTCGCCATCGCCGTGCGAGCCGCCAAAGATCGCTCGCGGTTGGAGGAGCTGCTCAGCGAGACGCAGCGGCAGGCCGAGGAGCTGCAGGCCCAGCAGGAGGAGCTGCGCGTCTCCAACGAAGAGCTGGAAGAGCAGAGCCGCGTCCTGCGCGAGGCTCAGGCACGACTCGAGAACTCGCAGGCCGAGCTGGAGCAGACCAACGCGCAGCTGGAAGAGCAGGCGCAGCTGCTCGAGTCGCAGCGCGACGTGCTGGCGCGCGCGCAGTACAGCCTGCAAGAGCGAGCGGAAGACCTGAGGCGCTCCAACCAGTACAAGAGCGAGTTCTTGGCCAACATGAGCCACGAGCTGCGCACGCCGCTGAACTCCTCGCTGATCTTGGCCAAGCTCTTGGCCGACAACAAGGACGGCAACCTGACGCCGGAGCAGGTGCGCTTCGCCGAGACCATTTCGGCATCCGGCAACGACTTGCTGGCGCTGATCAACGACATCTTGGATCTGTCCAAGATTGAGTCCGGCAAGATCGAGCTTCAGCTCGAGGACGTGTCCGTGCAGGCGACGGTCGAGACGCTGCTCAGCAGCCTGCAGCCTCTCGCCGCGCAGAAGCACCTAGAGCTCAGCGCCGATCTGGACGCTGCCGCGCCTGCGCGGCTCCGTACGGACTCGCAACGAATGAACCAAATCCTCCGCAACCTGCTGGCCAACGCGCTCAAGTTCACGGAGCGAGGCAGCGTCACGTTGCGCGTCGAGCGAGGACCGTCGGAGTCGGTGC
>JAEYOT010000639.1 GCA_023411445.1 Pseudomonadota bacterium | reverse complement strand
CAACGAAGCCAACGGGGAGGACAACCGTGACGGCAACGACAACGAGCACTCTCGCAACTTCGGCGTCGAAGGGCCGACCGACGACGCCAGCATCAACGCGGAGCGGGCGCGGCAGCAACGGAACCTGCTGGCGACGCTGCTCTTGGCGCAAGGCACGCCCATGCTGCTGGCCGGTGACGAAGCCGGTCGCACCCAGCACGGCAACAACAACGCCTACTGCCAAGACAACGAGCTTAGCTGGGTGGATTGGCAACGCACGCCGGAGCAGCAGTCGCTGCTCGAGTTCACGCGGCGGCTGATCAAGTTGCGGCGCGATCACCCCGCGCTGCGCCGCTCCAAGTTCTTTCAGGGCCTGGATGTGGCGGGCACCAAGCTGAGCGACTTGCTCTGGTTCCGCGCGGACGGTCAGCCCATGGCCGAAGGGGACTGGCACGCCCCCGACACGCGCGCCGTGCAGATGTTTTTGGCCGGGCGCGGGCTGGACGACGTGGACGACGACGGTCGACCGCTCGTGGACGACAACCTGCTCATGCTGCTGAACGCCAGCGAGAGCGAGCTCCGCATGACGCTGCCCCAGCTGGAGTCCGTGCGCGAGCCCTGGCAAATCCTGGTGGACACCAGCGACGACGCGGCCCGCTCGCGCCTCGAGCCTGGCCAGGACCACGTCACGCTCAAGCCTCGCTCGCTCTTGCTGCTCGGGGCCACCTCGCGGGTGATCCGCCGCGCGGGTGCTCTTCACCGGCTCGGCGCAAGCTACCGTCTGCAGCTCAACCGCAGCTTCAACTTCGACCAAGCGCGCGCGCTGGTGCCGTACCTGGCCCAGCTCGGCGTGAGTGACCTCTACGTCTCGCCGATCATGAAGGCGGTGCCGGGTAGCACGCACGGCTACGACGTCGTCAACCACGCGGAGCTGAACCCAGAGCTGGGCGGCGAGGCCGGCTTGACCGAGCTGTCGCGCGAGCTGAAGGCGCACGGCATGGGCCTGGTGGTCGACTGGGTGCCGAACCACATGGGCGTGAGCCCCGGGCAGAATCGCTACTGGGACGACGTGCTGGAGAACGGCCCCAGCTCGCTCTACGCGGACTTCTTCGACATCGACTGGTGCCCGGTGCGCGACGATCTGGAAAGCCGCGTGCTCTTGCCACTCTTGGGCGAGCAGTACGGCAGCGTGCTGGAGAGGGGCGAGCTGAAGGTGGTGTGGGAAGAGACCGGCTTCAAGCTGGCCTACTACGAGCACCGCCTGCCGCTCGGCCCCAAGACGCTCTTGCCGCTGTTCGAGCTGGCCACGTCGCTCTTGCCGCTGGGGGACGATGACCTGGCGCGCCAAGAGCTGGAGAGCATCACCTCCGCGCTCAGGCACCTGCCCGAGCGCCACGAGACGGCGCAGGAGCTCAGGAAAGAGCGCGGGCGCGAGAAGGAGGTGATCAAGCGCCGTCTGTCGCGGCTGCGCCAGGAGTCGCCCGCCGTGCAGACCGCGATCGAGCGCGCGCTCGAGCAGGTAAACGGCGTGGCCGGCGCGCCGAGCAGCTTCGACCTACTGGATCGCATCCTGGATCGGCAGAGCTACCGCCTGTGCTCCTGGCAGGTGGCAACGGAAGAGATCAACTATCGCCGCTTCTTCGACGTGAACGATCTGGCGGCGCTGCGCATGGAAGATGAAACCGTCTTCGAGGAGACGCACGGGCTATTGTTCAAGCTGATCGACGGGGGCGTGGTGAACGGCTTGCGGCTGGATCACACCGACGGTCTGTACGATCCGTACCTTTACTTCGAGAAGCTGCAGGGGCGCTACCGGGCGTCAGCGCGCGCCGCGCAGAGCCCCGACGACCGCGCCAGGCCGCTGCCCATCCTGGTCGAGAAGATCCTGCACCGCGACGAGCCGCTCCCGCAGGAGTGGCCGGTCGACGGCACCACCGGCTACGACTTCGGCGCCAGCGTGCGCACGCTCTGGCTGGATAGCAGCGCCGAAGCCGCGCTCACGCGCTGCTACGTCGAGCACACCGGCGACACCAAATCTTTCGCGGAGCACGAGTACGAGTGCAAACGTCACGTGGTGCGCTTCGTGCTGATCAGCGAGGTGAACGTGCTGGCGCAGGCCGCGCACCGCTTGGCCATGGCCGACCGGCACTACCGTGACTTCACCTTGCTGGGCTTGACGCGCGCCTTGACCGAGATCGTGTGCGCGTTCCCGGTGTACCGCACTTACCTGCGGGCGGACGTCTCGCCCAGCCCGGTGGCGGAGCGCGTCGTGCGCGCCGCGGTGCGCCTGGCCAGGCTGCGCAACCCGGAGCTGAACGCGAGCCTGTTCAGCTTCTTCGAGAACCTGCTGCTGCTCCGGCTGACCGGGAGCGAAGAGCTCAAGCGCCGCCAGGGTTCGTTCGCGTTCAGGTTCCAGCAGCTCACTGGCCCGATCATGGCCAAGGCCGTGGAGGATACGGCGTTCTATCGTTACTCGCGCATGATCGCGCTGAACGAGGTGGGCGGCTCGCCAGCGCGCTTTGGCGCTGCGCTGCGTGACTTTCACCGCGACAACGAGGAGCGCGAGCGCTCCTGGCCGCTGGCCATGACCTCCACCGCGACGCACGACACCAAGCGCAGCGAGGACGTGGCCGCGCGGCTAGCGGTGCTCAGCGAGGTGCCGGAGGAGTGGAGCCAGCGGGTGCACGAGTGGCGCGAGCTGGCAGGAGAAGCGCGCAGCGTGAGCGAAGACCGCACGGCGCCCTCCGCGACGCTAGAGTACCTATTCTACCAGACCTTGGTCGGCGTGTGGCCCTTCGGCGGAGCCATGCCGCAGCTCGACGAGCTGGCTCAGCGCTTGTCCGACTACCTGCTCAAAGCCGCGCGTGAAGCCAAGGTCGAGACGTCCTGGCTCACTGCCGACCCGGACTACGAGGCGGGCGTCAAGCGCTTCGTGCCGGCGTTGTTCAAGAATCGGGTCTTCGTCGAGGACGTGGCGGAGTTCTGCCGCCGCATCGACGTGGCGGCGGCGATGAACGCGCTCGGTCAAACGCTGCTCCGCGCCTGCGTCCCGGGTGTGCCGGACACTTACCAGGGCTGCGAGCTCTGGAACCAGAGCCTGGTCGATCCGGACAACCGCCGGCCCGTCGACTTCGAGCTCCGCCGTCGTTACCTCGCCGAGCTCGAGAGCCAGCGCGGTGACCAAAGGGCGCTGGCCAGCCGTTTACTGCGCGGCTACGCTGACGGGCGCGTGAAGCAGTACGTGCTCCGTCAAGCGCTGCTCACCCGTCGGGATCACCCGGAGCTGTTTGCGCAGGGGGACTACGTGGCGCTGGACGGCGGCGAGAACTGCGTGGCCTTCGCGCGCTGCTTCGAGGCCGAGCGCGTGGTGTGCGCGGCGCCGCGCCTCTCCTTTCAGCTGATGCAAGGACGCCCTGAGTTCCCGCTCGGAGCAGCTTGGGGAGAGCGCGAGCTGGTGCTCGGCAAGCCCGGTCGCTTCCGCAACCTGCTGACGGACGAGGTGCTGACTCTGGGTGAGCGCGCGCCGCTCGCACAGGTGCTGGCGAGCTTCCCGCTGGCGCTGCTGCTGGAGGTGCCGGCGTGACTCGGCGCAGCGCGTCGGGGCGCCCGCTTTTGGGAGCGCACGTGGAGCCGGATGGCGTACGCTTCAGCACCTTCACGCGCGCGGAGAGGTGTCAGCTGTCGCTGGTGGACGCGGAGGATCGGGAGCTTCAGCTGGTGGAGCTGGAGCCGCTCGGCGACGGCTATTTCGAGGTTAAGCTGGGCCACGTCACGGCGGCGGGCGCGCTGTATTACTTCGTGATCGAAGGGCGCCGTCTGCCCGATCCGTACGCCCGCTCCCTGCCGCGCGGCGTGCATGGGCCGGCGGCGGTCGTGACCTCGACCTACGCTGCCAAGCACCTGCCGCCCGAGTCGCGCCCGGAGCGGCAGGTCATCTACGAGCTGCACGTGGGTACGTTCACGGAGGAGGGCACATTCGCGGCGGCGCGGCGACGCTTGCGCTGGCTGGTGGAGCTCGGCATCACGACGATCGAGCTGATGCCGATCGCTGCCTTCGCCGGCGAGCGCGGCTGGGGCTACGACGGCGTCGCGCTGTACGCGCCGCACCCCGCCTACGGCACCGTGGACGAGCTACGCGAGCTGATCGACGAGGCGCACGGGCTGGGCCTGCTCGTCTTCCTGGACGTGGTGTACAACCATTTTGGACCGTCCGGTAACTACCTGTCCGCCTACGCCGACTCGTACTTCAGCGAGCAGCTGCACAACGCGTGGGGCAAAGCACCGAACTTCTCCGAGCCAGCCCTGCGTGATTTGGTGTTGGAGAACGCGCGCTACTGGCTGCGTGAGGTGGGCTTTGATGGCCTGAGGCTCGATGCAACGCACGCGTTGCTGGACACTTCGCCGAGCCACGTGCTCAAGGAGCTGGCGGATCTGGCGCACGAGCTGGTGCCGCGGCAGCAAGTCATCGCTGAGGACGAGCGCAACCAAGCCGATCTGGTCACGCTGTTCGGGCTCGATGGCTTGTGGGCGGATGACTTGCATCACCAGCTGCGCGTGACCTTGACCGGTGAGCGAGAAGGTTACTACGCGGCGTACGAGCCCTCGGCGCAGGGCGTGGCTGATGCCATCAATCGCGGCTGGATCTACACCGGGCAGCGCAACCCAGTCAGCGGCCAGGCGCGCGGTACGCCGGCCGACGCGCTGCCCGCGCACGCGTTCGTGTACTGCATCCAGAACCACGACCAAATCGGCAATCGGGCCCTGGGCGATCGGTTGTCCGCGCAGCTCTCACCGGAGGCTTTCCGCGCCGCGTCGCTCTTGCTGCTGTTCTTGCCGATGACGCCGCTCTTGTTCATGGGGCAGGAGTGGGGCGCGCGCTCGCCGTTCCTCTACTTCACCGATCACGAACCGGAGCTGGGGCGGCTGGTGAGCGAGGGGCGGCGCCGCGAGTTCGCGTCCTTTGCCGCCTTCTCCGACCCCGCCCACCGCGAGAAAATTCCAGATCCACAGGCCTTGAGCACCTTCCAAGCCTCCAAGCTGCGCTGGGCGGAGGCGGAGCTGCCCGAGTCGCGACAGACGCTCGAGCTCTACCGCGCCGCCCTGCGGCTCCGGCGTGAGGACGCCGTGCTCGCGCACTCGGGTCGGGCAGAGCTGCTGGCCCAAGCCTCGGATGGCCTGCTGATGGTGCACCGCTGGCACGGCAACGAGCGGCGCGTGCTGGTCATGAACTTCGGCCGCGCCCCAGCGGCGCTGGAGTCCATCGCCGGGCGCCTCCGGCTGCGCCAGAGCCGCACCCTCTTGCATAGCTCCACGGAGGGGGGGGCCCTGCTCGCACCGCAAGCTGCCATTTGGCTGGCAGGTGAAGGTAACCTGGCGGGGTTGGTGGAGGCCACGACGACATGAGCGAAGCCGAGTGGTACAAAGACGCGATCATCTACGAGCTGCGCACGCGCTCGTTCTTCGACTCGAACGATGACGGCGTGGGGGACCTGAAGGGCCTCACCGCCAAGCTGGACTATCTGCGGGACCTCGGTGTGTCCGCGATCTGGCTCCTGCCGCTGTACCCCTCTCCCCTGCGTGACGACGGCTACGACATCGCGGATTACTTCTCGGTGCACCCCTCCGTGGGCACCCTGGACGACTTTCGTGAGCTGCTGCACGAGGCGCACGCGCGTGGCCTGAAGGTGATCACGGAGCTCGTGCTCAACCACACTTCGGATCAGCACCCCTGGTTCGAGCGCGCGCGGCGCGCGCCGCCTGGCAGCCGCGAGCGCAACTACTACGTCTGGACGGACGACCCAACCAAGTGGGCGCAGGCGCGGGTCATCTTCCAAGATTACGAGGTCTCCAACTGGACGTGGGATCCGATCGCCAAGCAGTATTTTTGGCACCGCTTCTTCGCGCACCAGCCAGACCTGAACTTCGAGAATCCGGACGTCCAACAAGCGATGCTGGGCGTGCTGGACTTCTGGTTTGGCCTGGGTGTGGACGGCTTGCGCTTGGACGCCGTGCCTTACCTGTACGAGCGCGAGGGCACTACCTGCGAGAACCTGCCGGAGACGCACGCGTTCTTGCGCAAGCTGCGCCAGCACGTGGACTCGAAGTTCGAAAATCGCATGCTGCTCGCAGAGGCCAACCAGTGGCCGGAAGATGCGGTCGCCTATTTCGGCCAGGGCGATGAGTGCCACATGGCCTTCCACTTTCCGATCATGCCGCGCCTGTTCATGGCGCTGCGCATGGAGGATAGCTATCCCATCCACGACATCTTGGAGCAGACGCCGGCCATCCCGGATTCGTGTCAGTGGGCTTTGTTCCTGCGTAACCACGACGAGCTCACGCTCGAGATAGTCACGGACGAGGAGCGTGACTTCATGGTCGCGCGCTACGCCGCCGATGAGCAGACGCGCATCAACCTCGGTATCCGCCGACGCCTCGCGCCGCTCTTGGAGAACGACCGGCGGCGCATCGAGCTGATGAACCTGCTGCTATTGTCGCTGCCCGGTACGCCGGTGCTCTACTACGGTGACGAGATCGGCATGGGCGACAACGCCTACCTGGGCGATCGCGATGGCGTGCGTACGCCGATGCAGTGGAGCCCGGATCGCAACGGCGGCTTTTCGCGCGCCAACCCGCAGCGCCTGATCCTGCCCACCATCATCGATCCTGAGTACAGCTACGAGACGGTCAACGTCGAGGTGCAGGGCAGTAACCCCAGCTCGCTGCTCTGGTGGATGAAGCGGATGATCGCGCTGCGCAAGCAGCACCCGGCGTTCGGGCGCGGCACCCTCCATTTGCTGGCACCGGAGAACCGCAAGGTGCTGGCGTTCTTGCGCCGCTACGGCGCGGAGACACTGCTGATCGTCGTGAACCTGTCCCGCTACCCGCAGTGGGTGGAGCTGGAGCTGGGGGAGTTCGTCGGTACGGTGCCGGTGGAGCTGGTGGGCAACGGTGCCTTCCCGGCGATCGAGGCCCGGCCCTATCGACTCACGCTAGGCGGACACGACGCCCTGTGGTTCTCGCTCAGTAGCTCGCTCGAGCGGCACCGCGGCACGTCGCTGCTCCCGCCGCAGCTAGCGCCGTCTACCTACGCGGGATCGTGGCAAGGGCTGCTCCGTCGTGGCTCGCCGCTCGAGCCGATGCTGGCGGTACACATCCCGGCGCAGCGCTGGTATCGTAGTAAGTCGCGCTCCGTGGTCTCGGCGCACCTGGTGGACGTAGTCACCCTGCCCAACGCAGAGCTGGTGCAAGATGGGCTCGGCACGCGCTTGCTCGCCTTCGTCAAGCTGGAGCTGTCGGAGGGCGAGCCGGACACCTACGTGCTGCCGCTGGCCGTGCTGGACGGCGCGGAGCCTCCGCCCGGTGCGCTGCTCGGCCTGTGCCAGGACGGGGAGACGCTACCGCGCCGCTGGATCTGCGACGCCTCGCTGCTGCCCGATACGGCGCAGGCGCTGTCGACCATCGCGTTCGAGGAGCAGCAGCTGCGCGGCCGCATGTTCACGCTGCGCGGCTACCGCAGCGGTGAGGCGCGCAACCTGACGGGCGAGACCGTCAAGCCCCTGGGCGCCGAGCAGAGCAACACGTCGTTCGTGTTCGGTCAGCAGCTGGTCGGCAAGCTGCTGCGCAAGGTGGAGGAGGGGCCGAGCTTGGAGGTGGAGGTGCTGGAGGCGCTCCGGACGGGGCCGCATCAGCCCAACGTGCCCAAGTTGGAGGCGCGGGTGGACGCCGAATTTGGCGGCGAGGTGGCGACGCTGTGGGTCAGCGAGTCCTACGTGCAGAACGAGGGTGACGCTTGGCAGCTGGCGGTGGACCACGCTCAGCGCTTCTACGAGGCCGTGTTGGCTGGACAGGCCGGCGCGCCGCCCTCCCGGCAGTCTGGCTACCCGGAGCCGGCGCCGGAGCAGGGGGTGGCGCTGGACTTCGTGCCGCTGGCGCGCTTGCTTGGCCGCCGCACCGCCGAGCTGCACGCAGCGCTCTTCACCAGCTTCAGCGGAGAGCTTTCGCCGCGCGCTTTCACTTCGCTCAGCAGCCGAGCCTTCTACCAGTCGGTGCGAAACCTCAACGCGCGCGCCTTCGACGTGCTCAAAAGCGCGATCCTGCCCACGCAGCCGCAGCGGTTCGCCGCTCAGCTGGTGGAGCGCAAGGCCCAGCTGCGCGGCTTGATCGATCGCACGCTGGCTCGGCCCTTGTCCGGGCAGCGCATGCGCGTGCACGGCGACTATCACCTGGGGCAGGTGCTGTACACGGGCAGCGATTTTTACATCATCGACTTCGAGGGCGAGCCTGCGCGCAGCATGGCGGATCGCAGGCGTCTCCGCTCGCCGCTGGCGGACGTGGCCGGCATGATTCGTTCGATGCACTACGCTGCGTTCGGCGTGCTGACCATGCAGCTGCCCGGTACGCAGATCAGGCCGGAGGATCGCGAGCAGCTGGAGCCGTGGGCGTGGCACTTCGCCGAGGCGAGCGCGCGCGCCTTCTACCAAGGCTATGTGCGCGCCGCCGAAGGCAGCGCGTTCTTGCCCCAAAGCCCGGACGAGCTGCACGCCTTGCTCGAGATCCACCTGGTGGAGAAGGCCCTCTACGAGCTGCTGTACGAGCTCAACAACCGGCCAGCCTGGGCCGAGCTGCCGCTGCGCGGCTTGCTGGCTCTACTGGACAGGTAGCCATGCGCCGCGCGGACGTCGCGATCATTGGTGCTGGCGTCTGCGGGCTTTCAGCGGCGCGCTTGCTGAGCCGCTTCGGCGTGTCGAGCGTGGTGCTGGAGGCGAGCGAGCGCATCGGCGGGCGCGTGCTGACGCTCCGGCGGCCGGGCTGGAGCCTGCCGATCGAGCTCGGCGCCGAGTTCGTCCATGGACGCCCGGCGCCCACGCTGGCGTTGGGCGGTGGCGGGCTGCGACTCGTGCACGTGCCCGAGCAGCGCGTGCGCGTGGGGTCGGAGTTGGTGCCGGAGCCGATGCCGAACGTGTGGAGGCGCTTGGCCGAGCTGCTCGCCCCCGCGCGAGACGCGGACGACGCCGAGAGCGTCGCCGACTTCCTCGCGCGCTCGCGGCCAGCAG
>JAEYOT010000609.1 GCA_023411445.1 Pseudomonadota bacterium | reverse complement strand
CGTCTACGCCCTGAGGCTTCAAGTTGACGGACAGCGCCTGCAGCATGGGCACCTCGCGCCGACACGGGCCGCACCAGGTCGCCCACGCGTTGACGAGCGTCGCCTTCTTCCGACTGTTTTGCATCAGCTGGCGCAGTTGCTCGGCCGTGATCGGCTGCAGCGCCGGCTCCGCCAGGGGCCCCGCGGGCGCTGCCGGCTCCTCACCGTCGCTCGCCGCGCTGGAGGGAGCCGCAGCAGCTGCTGCGGCGTCCGGACGCTCTCGCACACCACTAGGCCCGGCCTCCCGACCACAACCAAGGAGGGTGAAAGCCGCCAGCCAGCCGAGCCAATGCCCCGCGCAGCGCGAAAGAATGTCCATTAATTTCATGTACTTGACCAAGTAACGCTGGTTGCTTCAGGTCGAGCGTGGATCTCTGGGGCCAGAATTGCTACCGCGCTCTCCGTGAGCACTCAAAACAAACTCTTCGTCGAAGACCTCAACCTGCCTGGCAAGCGCGTCATCGTGCGCGTCGACTTCAACGTGCCGTTGAAAGACGGCGTGGTGGAGAGCGACAAGCGTTTGAAGGAGTCGCTGCCCACCATCAAGTACCTGCGCGAGAAAGGCGCCAAGACCATCCTGATGAGCCACCTGGGTCGTCCGGACGGCAAGCGTGTCCCGGATCAGAGCCTGGCGCCCGTGGCCAAGGCGCTCGGCGCCCTGCTCGGCGTGGACGTGAAGTTCGCCGAGGACTGCGTGGGCGAGCCGGCCAAGAAGGCGGTCGCGGAGCTCAAGGAGGGTGACGTGCTGCTGCTCGAGAACCTCCGCTTCCACGCCGCTGAAGAAGCCAACGATCCGGCCTTCGCCAAGCAACTGGCGGAGCTCGCCGATCTGTACGTCAACGACGCGTTCGGTAGCGCGCACCGCGCTCACGCCTCGACCGAAGGCATCGTGAAGTTCGTGCCGCAAGCAGCCTCCGGCTACCTGATGAAGAAGGAGCTGGACTACCTGGGCTCGGCGTTGAGCGATCCTAAGCGCCCCTTCGTCGCCATCATCGGCGGCTCCAAGGTCTCGTCGAAGATCGACGTGATCCAGAGCCTCTTGCCGCGCGTGGACTACCTGCTGCTCGGGGGCGGCATGACCTACACCTTCCTCAAGGCGCAGGGCAAAGAGATCGGCACCAGCCTGGTCGAGAACGACAAGCTGGAGTTCGCGAAGAAGCTGCTGGCCGAGGCTGGTGACAAGCTCGTGCTCGGTGAAGACTTCGTCGTCACCGACAAGCTGGACTTCAAGGGTCGCACCGTCGGAAACACCAAGATCGTCAGCAAGGACGAGATCCCGCCGGGCTGGGAGGGCGTGGACATCGGCCCGAAGAGCATCGCCAAGTTCGAGGAGATCCTGCTCAAGGCCAAGACCGTGTGCTGGAATGGCCCGGTGGGCGTGTTCGAGATCGACGCGACGGCCAAGGGCACCCTGGCGGTGGCCGAAGCCCTGGCCAAGGCCACCGCCGCTGGCGCCACCACCGTGATCGGCGGCGGCGACAGCGCGTCGGCGGTCAAGAAGGCCGGCGTGGCGAGCAAGGTCAGCCACGTGTCGACCGGCGGCGGCGCTTCGCTCGAGTTCCTGGAAGGCAAGGTCCTGCCGGGCGTGGCTGCGCTGACCAACAAGTGACCG
The DNA here is from genome assembly GCA_023411445.1 of Pseudomonadota bacterium. Lineage (GTDB taxonomy): Bacteria > Myxococcota_A > Polyangia > Polyangiales > Polyangiaceae > PMG-095. The sequence continues at coordinate 3,449 of JAEYOT010000609.1, read as the reverse complement.
ACTCGAAATGAAGCTAACCGACCCTCGCGAAGCCTTCACGCCCTCGTTCTTGAAAGGCACGGCGCGAATGCTGAACGACGCGCGCGACACGTCCGTGGTGTGGCTCATGCTGCAGTGCGCGTTGGTCGCGGGGGTCGGTGTCTCGCTATTCTTCTGGCCCTACGCGCTAGGCCTCAGCTTCTGGTACGTCGCGCCGCTGTACTGGGCGCTGGTGATGGCCGCGGTGATGGACCGCTTCACGTTGATGCTGCACTTCACGTCGCACCGGCAGCTGTTCAACAAAAGCTACCGCGCGCTGAACCACGTCATCCCTTGGCTGCTCGGTCCCTTCTTCGGCCAGACCCCCAACACGTACTTTGCCCATCACATGGGCATGCACCACCGCGAAGAGAACCTGCCGGATGATCTCAGCTCCACGATGCGCTTCACGCGCAGCAAGCTGACGCACTGGCTGCGCTACTACCTGCGTTTTCTGATCATCGGCCTGCCTGAGCTCATCTGGTACTTCTACAAGCGGAAGAACTGGAAGCTGTTCGGTCGCGTGCTCGTGGGCGAGAGCGTTTACTGGTCGGTCGTCGCTCTCGGCCTGTGGCTGAGGCCGGAGGCGACCTTGACGGTGCTGGTGATCCCGCTGCTCTTGATCCGCACGCTGATGATGATGGGCAACTGGACCCAGCACAGCTTCATCAGCCAAGAGCACCCGGACGATCCGTTTCGGTCCAGCATCACCTGCATCAACACGCGCTACAACCGTCGCTGCTTCAACGACGGCTACCACATCCTGCATCACATCAAGCCGCGCGCGCACTGGACCGAGCACCCCGTGGAGTTCGAGAAGGCACTGCCCGAGTACGGAAAGCACGACGCCATCGTGTTCGACGGCGTGGACTACTTTCAGATCTGGCTCAACATGATGCTCGGCCGCTGGGGTTACCTGGCCGACAAGTTCGTGCACTTGGAGGGCGCGCCCGTCCGCAGCAAGGACGAGGTCATTGCCTTCTTGAAGAGCCGCGTGCAGCCGATCGCCACATCAGGCTGAGCTGGCTCCTGCGAGGCGCGCGGCGCTCAGGTCGGGCAAGGCTACGCGAGTCCGTGCGCCACGGTGCCTTTTGGTCCCGCGCGCCGCCGCTCAGAGTGAGTCCGGCGTGTTGCGCGGCTCTTGACCGACGATCCGACTCAGAGTTGCGCTCGTAAATCACGAAGTAAGTCGAGCAGTTGTGATGCGTTTCAACGGGCCGGGCGTTTCGACGCTTTTTGGAAACATTGCCGAAAAAATAGGGCGGCTACGCCATCCCTGCCGCCCGGACCAAAGGAACCTCGCCACGGCCCTTCGAGGCCCCTCCACGGCAGACCCCAAGACACTAGAAGAGGAAACCCACTGTCATGACTGGAATTAGCGTTCGCAAGAAAGCTGTCGCCGACATCGCCGCGGCGCCCGTTGCTCCGTTCGTTGGTTACAAGGAGCTGCCCGAGGCTCTCTTCGGCAGCAACGTCTTCGGCTTGTCCGCGATGAAAGCGCACCTGCCGAAGGAAGTTTTCCGATCGCTCAAGCGCACGATCGAGAAGGGCGAAGCGCTGAACGCTGCCACCGCCGACGTCGTGGCTTCCGCGATGCGCGAGTGGGCATCGGCCAAGGGCGCGACCCACTACTCCCACCTCTTCTACCCGCTCACCGGCGCCATGGCGGAGAAGCACGACAGCTTCCTCTCGCCCGATGGTGACGGCGGCGCCATCAGCGAGTTCTCAGGCAAGCTGCTCATTCAGGGTGAGCCGGATGCCTCGAGCTTCCCGAACGGCGGCATTCGTCAGACGTCCGAAGCCCGCGGCTACACCGCTTGGGACGTGACGAGCCCCGCGTTCGTGATCGACACCACGCTCTACATCCCGACCGCCTTCGTGTCGTGGACGGGTGAAGCGCTCGACAAGAAGACGCCGCTCCTGCGCTCGCAGCAGGCCTTGAATCGTCAGGCCCAGCGGGTGCTCAAGGTGTTCGGCGTGGAGAACCCCGCTCCGGTGGTGGCCTTCGCTGGCCCGGAGCAGGAGTACTTCCTGGTGGACCGCAAGATGTTCTTGGCGCGTCCGGACCTGATCAACGCGGGCCGCACGCTGTTCGGCGCCAAGCCGCCGCGCGGTCAGGAGTTCGAGGATCTGTACTTCGGCGTGATCCCCGAGCGCGTCATCGCCTACATGGTCGAGCTGGAGAAGGAGCTGTTCAAGCTCGGCATCCCGGTGAAGACCCGCCACAACGAGGTGGCGCCGGCCCAGTTCGAGGTCGCGCCGGTGTACGAGGTGGCAAACCTCGCCGCCGATCACCAGCAGATGGTCATGGCCATGATGCGCCGCATCGCCATCCGCCACGGCTTCGAATGTTTGACGCACGAGAAGCCGTTCGCCGGCGTGAACGGCTCCGGCAAGCACGTGAACTTCTCGTTCGGCAACGCCACCCAGGGCAACTTCCTGGACCCGGGCGACACGCCGCACGAAAACGCGCAGTTCCTCGTGTTCTGCGCCGCCACCCTGCGCGCCGTCCATAAGCACGGCGGCCTGCTCCGCGCGGCGATCGCGTCGGCGTCGAACGATCACCGCTTGGGCGCCAACGAGGCTCCTCCTGCGATCATCTCCGTGTTCCTCGGCGAGCAGCTGGCTGACGTGTTCGAGCAGCTGAAGGCCGGCGGCGCGAAGACGTCCAAGAGCAAGGGCACGATGGAGATCGGCGTCGACACGCTGCCGAAGCTGCCGAAGGACGCGGGCGACCGCAACCGCACGAGCCCCTTCGCCTTCACCGGCAACCGCTTCGAGTTCCGCGCGGTGGGCGGCAGCCAGTCCATCGCTGGCCCGCTGATCGCGCTCAACACGGCGATCGCCGAGGCGCTGGACTACGTCGCGGGCAAGCTGGAAGCCTCCATCGCCTCCGGCAAGACGCTCAACGCCTCCGTTCAGCAGGTGCTGACCGAGCTGGCCAACGAGCACGCGCCGGTCGTGTTCAACGGCAACGGCTACTCGGAAGAGTGGCACCGTGAAGCCGAGAAGCGCGGCCTGCCCAACCTGAAGACGACGGTGGACGCGCTACCGGTGCTGAACGCGCCGGAGACGGTCAAGCTGTTCGACAAGTACGGCGTGCTCACGCCCCGCGAGCTGCGCAGCCGCTACGAGATCTACCTCGAGCAGTACATCAAGAGCGTGCTGGTCGAAGCGAAGCTCGTGCTCAAGATGGGCACCACCATCATCCTGCCCGCCGCCATCCGCTACCAGGCGGAGCTCGGCGCCGCAGCTTCGGTCTCGGCGCCGGCCAAGCGCCTGCTGGGCGAGGTCTCGAGCCTGAGCGACAAGCTGGACTCGGGGCTGGCCAGCCTGGAGAAGGCGCTCGGTCACGAGTCGTCCGGTCTCGAGGCGGAAGCCAAGCACCTGAAGGACGAAGTCCTTCCGCTCATGCTCGCCGTGCGCAGCGC
>JAEYOT010000540.1 GCA_023411445.1 Pseudomonadota bacterium | reverse complement strand
GTCCAGCCGGTCGCGGCCTCGCCCGCTGCGAGCGTCGCGGAGCCCGCGCTGGTCGCGGTGCGCGATAACGCCAGCGCGCCGATCCGTCCGCGCCCTGAGGTACCCTGGGCGAGCTTGCGCTTCATCGCGCAGCTGCGCATGACGTACCTGCTGTGTGAGGGCAAGGACGGCATCTACATCCTCGATCAGCACGCAGCGGCTGAGCGCGTCACCTTCACGCGGCTCCGCCGTGAGTACCAAGCTCGCTCGGTGCCTTCGCAGGCGCTGCTGTTCCCGCTGGTGATCGACGTCAGCACGGAAGAGCTGGAGCTGGTGGAGGCGAAGCAACGCGAGATCGCCGAGGTGGGCATCGACGTGCGCCCGCGCGGCGCAAGCTCGCTCAGCGTGCACGCGGTGCCGCGCCTGCTCTCGCGCGCGAGCCCGGAGCGCTTGCTGCGGGACCTCTTGGCGGAGGTGTCGCGCAGCGGCGGGCGAGGCTTCTCGGACGCGGTGGATTTGGCGCTGGCCACGATGGCGTGCCATGGCTCGATCCGCGCTGGCGACGCGCTGGCAGCGAGCGAAGCCGCGGCGCTCCTGGTGGCGCTCGACGAGGCGGACTTTGCCGGCCACTGCCCGCACGGCCGCCCCGTGGTCACGTTCTTGAGCTACGCGGAGCTCGAGCGCAAGGTGGGCCGGCGTTGAGCGACGAGCGGCTGCTGTGCTTGGTGGGCCCGACCGCCTCCGGCAAGAGCGCGCTGGCGCTGCGGCTGGCAGGCTCGCTCAACGGCGAGATCGTGAGCGCCGACAGCATGCAGATTTACCGCGGCTTCGACATCGGCACCGGCAAGCCGACGGCCGCGGAGCAGCAGGCGGTGCCACACCACTTGCTGGACGTGGCCGAGCCACTGGAGACGTGGGACGCCGCGCTGTGGGCCGAACGCGCGGAGGCGGCCATCGCCGACATTCGGGCTCGCGGCAAGCTGCCGATCGTGTGCGGCGGCTCGTTTCTCTGGGTGCGCGCGCTGATCTACGGCTTGGTCGAGGCTCCGCGCGGCGACGAGGCGCTGCGTGCTCGTCACCGCGCCTGGGCCGAAGCCGAGGGCCGCGCTGCCTTGCACGCGCGCCTGGCCCAGGTCGATCCCGACAGCGCCGCGCGCCTCGCCCCCAACGACTTCGTGCGCGTGAGCCGCGCGCTGGAGGTGTACGAGCTGGGCGGCGTGCCGCTCAGTCGCTTGCAAGCGGCGCACGGCTTCCGCGAGCAGCGCCTCCCCGCGCGCTTGGTCGGAGTCAAACGCGACAAGGCCGAGCTGGATGAGCTGATCGCTACGCGCGTGCGCGGCATGCTGCGCGCTGGGCTCGTGGATGAGGTGCGCTCGCTGGTCGCGACAGGCTACGAGCGGGCGCGCGCGATGGGCTCGGTCGGCTACCGGCAGGTGCGCGAGGCGGAGCTAGCCGGGACCGTAGCGGACGAGGAAAGCTTGCTGGACGCTATCGTGCGCGCGACGCGCGTGTTCGCGCGCCGGCAGCGCACTTGGCTGCGCGATCAGCCGGTAGAATGGCTGTCAGCTGACGTGACGAAGCTCTCGTGATAGTCTGGATCTTCTAGGCTCTCGGCTAGGTCGCTGCGGGTCAGCGGCGCCGTGCAGTCCAGCATCACCGCGAGCTCGTCCGTGTGAGTGGCGCCCAGGCTGGCTTCATACGCGCCGGGGTGCGGGCCGTGCGTGATGCCGCGGGGATGATGCGAGATGCTGCCCGGTCCGACGCCGCGTCGCGAGGTGAAGTTGCCGCGGGAGTAGAACAGCAGCTCGTCCACGTCCACGGAGGAATGCGGGTAGGGGCAGGGCACCGCGCGCTCGTGAAAATCCAGCGGGCGGGGCACGAAGCTGCAGATCAAAACGCCGGGCGCCTCGAACGTCGCGTGCGCGGGCGGCGGCAGGTGCACCTGGCCGACCTTGGGCTTGAACGCGTGGATGGAGAACGCAAACGGATACAGGCTGCCGTCCCAGCCGACCACGTCCAGCGGAGAGGAGGGCAGGCGGTACTTGTGCAGTGAGCCTTGGGCCTTGAGCCACAGATCGCGCAGCCCTTCGTCGCGCGGTGGTGACCAGGTCGGCCCGCGAAAATCGCGGTGGGAGTAGGGGGCGTCCAGCCGCAGCTGACCTGCGGCGTTGCGGTAGCCGCGCGGCAGATCCAGCGGATTTCGCAGCTCCAGGATGAACCAGTGCTGCGCCTTGCCCTCTGCCAGCGCGAAGCGATGCAAGAGCGCGCGCGGCACGTACACGTAGTCCCCCGCGCTGAACTCCACGTCGCCCAGCAGGGTGCGCAGCGTGCCGCCGCCTGCGTGGATGAAGTACAGCTCGTCACCGTCCGCGTTGGCGAAGTAAGCCGCGTCGCTGCGCGTCGGCATGGCCAGGCTGACGGCTACGTCCGCGTTCTCGAGCAGCCGCCCGCGGTGGCGCGGCAATGGCTCGAGCGTGAGCGCGCTCTCCGGGCTCACGTAGTGTCGGCGCAGCAGGCGCTCGGGTCTGCGGTCAGCGGGCGGCAGCGTGACCGGAGCCTCGGCGGCGGGGCGCGCTTCGTGCGGCCGGCGCTCGTGGTAGCAGATGGTGTAAGGCCCATCGAAGCCTTGGCGCGTGATGCAGTGCTCGTACAGCAGGCGCCCGTCAGCGGCGCGGAGCGCGGTGTGGGGTGCGTCCGGAATCGTGCCGCTCGTCCGACGCTCCAACATGGCTCAGCTCCCTCGCGTGGCGAGCTCCTGCTCGCGTTCGATGCTCTCGAACAGGGCTCGAAAGTTGCCCGCACCAAAGCCCTGATCGCCGCGACGTTGAATCAGCTCGTAGAAGAACGGGCCGGCTTGGGGATCGCCGTGAACCCCCGCCGACTCCTTCATGAAGATCTGCAAGAGGTACGAGCCCTTGCCGTGGCCATCCACGAGGATCTCGAGCTCGCGCAGCTCTTTGACGTCCTCCTGCAGCTGGCCGATGCCGAGCTGCTCCAAGCGCTCGGGTAGCGCGTCGTAGTACGCGCCAGGCGTGCGCATGAACTCCACGCCGCGCGCGCGCAGCAGCCGCACGGTGCTCAGGATGTCCGCCACCTCCAGCGCCAGGTGCTGGATGCCGTCGCCGCGGTGTTGCTCGTGGAAGGTGTTGATCTGCGAGGCCTTGAAGTTGGGACGGTACGGTTCGTTGTTCGCGAATTTTACGCCCGAGCGCGGGTCGTGCATCACCACGGAGCGCAGGCCGGAGCCGTCGCGTAGCTCGAAGCGGGCCACGTCGCGCGTATGAAACTGCACGTCCCACAGGCGTTGAAAACCCAGCACGTACTCCAGCCAGAGCAGCGCCGGCATCATGGTCTGAAAGTTACTGGTGACGTGGTCCACGCCCAGCACGCCGCCCGTGTTGCTGCCACCCCGCGGCGGGTCGTACATCACGAAGCCGGGGAACAATCGGCTGTAGCCGCGCCGTTCGTTGAAGCGAAAGGTGGTGTCCCCGAAGGGCGTGGTGATGCTGAACGTCTCCAGCGTACCGGAAGCGTCTTCGAAGCGCTCGATGTCGCCGATTGGCGTGCCGCCGCGCCGCTCCAGCAGCTCGAAGGTGCGCGCCACGCTCTCCACGCGGAACGCGACGGTGCCGATACCGTCCGGGTGCTTTTGCAGGTAGCGCTCGGCGCGGCCGCCGCTGCCGGCCGGCGTGGAGCACGTGACCACGTAGTTGCCGGCTCGAAACGCGACGGAGCGCTGCCGACCGGCCGCGGTCAGCTCCGGGCTGCTCTCACCGATCGCGGTGAAATCCAGCAAATCCTCGTAGAAGCGACGGCTGCGCTCCAGATCGTGCACGTAGTAGTGCACGCCTTCGATGCCCAGGATGCCGAGCGGCTCGACTTGCGGCATTCCTCCAAGTGTCCCACCACTTGGCGGGCTGCGCTAGCTCGGCGCGGGCTCCGCGTCAGGCTGCGCTTCCGGCCGCGCGTCGTGAAAGGCTGGCAGCGCGAGGCAGGACTTTTCTGCGCGCACCAAGCTAGGTAGGTGCGCGTAGGGAACGCTGAGGCGCCGCGCGTTGTACAGCTGCGGGACCAGGAAGAGATCCGCCAGCGTGACGCGATCGCCGAACAAGAAGGCGCCCGCGCGCGACGCCGCCAGGGCCTCCAGCGCGGCGAGACCTTTGGCGATGAAGTGCTGCGCCCAGGGCTCGAACGGCACGCCGCGCTCCTGCAGCTGCGCGGACGTGGCCGTGTTCTGCAACGGCTGGATGCCGGAATTGACCAGCTGAGCCAGCGCCCGGACGTGCGCGCGATCCGCCGGCTTGGCCGGCAGCAGCGGCGGCTCGGGGAAGCGCTCGTCGAGGTACTCGATGATGGCGAAGGACTGCACCAGCCGGAGCGGCTCGCCCGCCTCCTCGACCTCCAACACCGGCACCTGGCGCTGCGGATTCAGCTCGCCGAACGACGGCTGGTGCTGCTCACCGCCGCCGCGCAGGAGGTGCACGGCGCAGTACTGGTACGCCTGCTGCTTCAAGTTGAGGGCGATGCGCACGCGGTAGGCACAGCTGCTGCGCCAGTAGCTCCAGAGCTTCATGCCGGGATGACTTCTTGTTGGATGCTGCCGAACGGAGCGTGGCCGTTCGGCAGCAAGAACTCGATGCGGACGTGCTGCCCGGGGCGCAAGAACGGCGTTTGCGGGGCGCCGCTGGCGATCGTCTCCAGCGCGCGGCGCTCTTGCAGGCACGTGATGCCGCGCTCCGGGGCGGCGTTGGAGATGGTGCCGGAGCCGAGCACGGTGCCGGCGCCGAAGCTGCGCGTCCGGCAGATGTGCTGGATCAGGTCGAAGAAGGAGAAATGCATCTCCGCGCCCGTCTCGGGCTGCCCGACCTTCACTCCGTCCACGCTGACAACCATGGTGCCGTGCAGCTTGCCGTCAACCCACGCCGAGCCGAATTCATCGGGGGTGACGACGAACGGCGCGAAGGCGGTCGCGGGCTTGGAGCAGAAGAAGCCGAAACCCTTGGCCAGCTCGTCTGGCACCAGCGCGCGGTAGGTCCAGTCGTTCAAGCAAGCCAGCAAGCGCACGTGCGAGGCGGCGGCTTCAGCGCGCGTGCCGCGCGGCGTGTCGCTCAGGATGACGCCGAGCTCCGCTTCGAAATCGAGACCGTAGGCCGGGTCGAGCAAGCGGAAGGGCTCACGCGGTCCGAGCATGTCGGAGGAGCCGCCCTGGTACACCAGCGGATCCATCTCCAGCGTGGCGGGCGGATCGGCGTGCCGAGCCCGACGCACGAGGCGCACGTGGTTGAGGTAGGCGGAGCCGTCGATCCACTCGGTGGCGCGAGGCAGCGGCGCAGCCAAGGCCGCGACATCGAGCTCGAACGCGGCGCGCGTGTCGCGGTCCAGCGCTTGCTCCAAGCGTCGCAGCGACGGCTCCGTGCGCTCCCAGTCGTCGAGCGCTGCGCGCAGGCTGGTCGCAGCGGCGCTCGCGTCGATCGCGCGCAGGCCGTCGCGGCTGACGACCAGCAGCTTACCGTCTCGCGAGCCGTCCCTCAGCGTCGCGAGTCGCATGGCTCAGTCGCCGTTCAGCGCCAGCGATGCGTCCAACAGCTCGCTGAACGAGCGGGGGGAGAACGCTTCGCGCGTGGAGGTGAAGGTCTCCGGTG
>JAEYOT010000505.1 GCA_023411445.1 Pseudomonadota bacterium | reverse complement strand
GGATCGGAGTCGTCCTTCGGGCGCTTCAGCATCGCCTGCTTGGCGCGCTCGAGGCCTTCGGTCGCCTCCGCGTCGCCGGCCTTCATGCGCAACACGCGGCGCCACGCGTCGGCGGCCTCCCGCGGATCATCCAGCCGCTCCTCCCACAGGCGCGCCACCTTGCGCGCCAGCTCGGCTCGCGAGGTCGGATCCTTACCGCGCAGGATCTGGTCCTCGAACAGCTGCACCATGCCGCGGTCGTCCGACAGCTCCGTGTACAGCTCCGAGAGCTGCTCCATCACGGCAGTGTCCGAAGGAGAGAGATCGTGCAGGCGCTTGAGATCCGAAGCGGCGCCGACCTTGTCCGCGAGCTTTTCCTTGCGCAGTGTCGCGCGGCGAGCGAGCAGTTTGCGCACGAGCGGGCCGTCGAACACCTCTTCGAGCGCGCGCGTCAGTACGGTCTCCGCGCGACGCGGATCGCCCACGTCCACCGCCAGAGACTCGAGCGCCTCCAGCCGATCGTCGTCCACGTGCGTGACGATGGCGTCACCCAGCCACGCAAACGCCTTCTCCACGTCCTTGAGCTCGCGATAGACGAGCGACGCCGCGCGCCCCAGCAAGATGCCGCGCGTGCGACCGCCGTCGCGCGACCCCTGCCCGCCCGCCGCCAGCGCGTCGGCGAGCGTGCGCCGCATCGTATCCACCCCGCGCCGCTCGTCGCTCTTCACGGCGACGTCTTCCGGCTGTGAGAGCGTCTCTTCCTGCGCGCCAGCACCGAGCGCCAAGTCGAAGAACTGCCGCGCCTTGTCGTAAGCACCATGCTCAGCCGCGACCGAGGCCGCGCGCCCGAGCGCCGCGAGCTTGTCGGCTGGCGCCTTGCAGCGCGTGATCTGCCGCTCGTAAATCCCGATCGACAGCGTCGGCTCGGCGGCGAGCTTGGCCAGCCGCTCTAGGAGCGGCTCCACCTCGCTCGGAGCCACGCTGGTGAGCGCCTGCTCGCCGTGCTGCAGCGCCTCTTCGATCGGCACGCCGGCGTTCAGCAGCACCTCCGCTTGGCGCACCATCTCTTGGGCGCGCGCCGGACCACTCAGCTCGCCCACCATCAAATCGTGAGCAATGCCGAGCGCGTCGAGGTCCTTCAGCTTGACCGCGATCAGCTCGAGCTGCGTGGCGATCTCTGGATCCGCTCCGCGCGTCCGCGCCAGCTCCTTAGCTACCGCCGCGGCCTCCGCCTCGCGCTCGACCGCGACGAAGCGCTCGAAGGCGCCCTTCAGCGCCTGGCTGCGCGCCGCGCCCGCCGGAGCGGTCATGTACCACTCGACCAGCTTGGTCGCGACCACGCCCTTCCAACCCAGTTTGTCGCCGAGCTCCACGTAAGCCTGACGGCACGGCTCGTCGCCGCGATCCGCAAGCTCCATCAAGGCGGCGAGCGCTTCGTCGCTCTTGCCGACCTTCTCGTGGAGGATCTCCGCCATGCGGCGGATCATCTTGCTCACCTCGTCCTCGTCGCCTTCGACCTCGGCCAGGACGGCGATGAAGCCCGCGACGCGCGCCCAGTCTTCCAGCTTTTCGCACAGCTCACACAGGCGCTGCACGGCGTCGAAATTCTCCGGATCGAGCTCGCGCACGATGTCCAGCACGCGCACGGCCGCCTTCGCGTCGTCCAGCGGACCCTCGTACAGTTGCGCCAGGCTCTCGGCCACCTCCAGCTTCTGCTCGGGGTCCTCCAGCAGGGCGAGGCGCCGCTCGAGCGCGCCAGCGCGCCCCTTGGCGTCGTCCAGCCGCTCGTACAGCTCAGCGATCTTGCTCAGCGCTGGGTCGTGCCTCTCGTCCAGCTCGCTCAGCACGCGCTCGTACAGCTCGATGGCGCCCTTGGGATCGTCCAGCCCGCCCGCCGTGAGCTCGGCTTGCCGCATGAGCGTGGCGAGCTTCAGCTCGGGCGCGCTGCTCAGCTTGACCAAGCGCGCCAGGTAGTCGACCGCCTCCGTGAACTCGCTGCGCGCCTGCGCGTCATCCGCCAAGATCGACAGAGCTTCGGCGTCATCACCGTCCTCCAGGAGCTGGACCAGCGTTGCGCGCGCCGCGTCCGAGTCGCCCAGGTCATCCTTCTGCATCTTGGCCGCGCTCTTGCGCAAGGCGGCGCGCGCCGACTTGTCGTCGAGCTTGTCCGCGCGGCGCAGCAGGTACGACGCCAGGTCAGCGAAGCGCTCCGCGGCGCGGTAGCGCTCCTCGAGCGCGTGCGCATACGCCTCGTTCTTCGCGTCCAGCTCGGTGGCTTGCTCCAGCCGAAGCACCGCGCTCGCGTCGTCTCCAGCCTTGCCGAGGTAGTCCGCCTCGGTCGCGAACAGCGCAGCCTTGCTGCCGGCGTCCGTCGCTAGCTGCGCTCGCTCATCCACCGCGGTGGCGGCTTGGTCCCACGCCTCCGCCGCTACGAAGCACGCCTGCGCGCTCTCCCAAGCGCTGGCGCTCTTCGTCAGCGTCGCAGCTTCGGAGAAGGCCTCGCCCGCGCCCAAGCTGTCGCCCGTGCGCTGGCGCAAGCTGCCGAGCTTGGTCAAAAGCTCAGCCCGCGTGGCATCATCATTGATCGCCGGCAGGTTCTCCGTCAGCACCACGACGGCGAGGTCCGGGCGCTCGCCCTGCTCGAAGTAGCCCACCGCCGTGTTGATGGCTTCTTCATCGCCCGAGGTGAGGCCAGCGATGCGCGCCCAGGCTTCGCCCGTGGCTACCGGATCCTTGCGCCGCGACTCGTGCAGCTTGGCCAGCGCCTTCTCGAGCGAGATGCGCGCCTCCACGTCCAGCTCCTGCTCGGCTTCTTGCGCCATCACGCTGGCCAGCTCGTCCCATTGCTGAGCCTTCTCCAACAGGCGCTTGAGCTGACTGCGGGCGCCTTCATCGGTCACGTCCAGCTGCAGCAGCTCCTTGAGCGCGGTGGCGGCGGTCTCGGCGTCACGCAGCTGCGTCTCACACAAGCCAGCGACCTCGCGGTAGTAGCTCTTGCGCCGCTCTTCGTCGACGCCGGGCTCGCGCGCCGCGGCCAGCAAGACGTCGCGCAGCTCCTGGAACTTGCGCGTCTGGCGCAGGTAAGGCTCCAAGAAGCCGATGGCGTCCTCATTGCCGCGGTCCAGCGTAACGATCTCGCGGTACTTCGCGGCGGCTTCGTTCTTCTTTGCTTTGCGCACCAGCGCTTGCGCCACCTCGACCAGCGCCTGCACTTGGTCGCTCACGTCCGCGCCTGGCGCCGGTGCCAGCGCGTCGATCAACGTGTCGTCCCCGCTGGCCTCCGCGGCGGAGGCGACGAGCTTGCGAGCTTCGGCGACCATCGCGCCGTTCGGGTTGGCCTTGAGGTAGGCGGCGGCCTTGCCAGCCGCCTCCAGCGCGCGGCCGATCTGCTCGCCGTAGAACAGCGCGAGCTGCATCGCGCGGTCGTGCTGGGGATCGATCTCGAGCGCACACAGGGCGTAGCTGAACCCGTGGTCGCCCGAGTACTGCTCGCTGAGCTCCACGAACAGCTGCGCGCCCTCGACGGACTCCACCGCCGGTACTTCTTGGCCAGCTTGGTGACGCTCCAAGATCACCGTGGCCAGCTGCTGCTTGAGCGCCGGATCTCCGCCGCCCTCCACCCTGAGCGCGTTCCTGAGCGCCACCGCGGCGCCCGCGAAATCCCCCGCCTGTTTACGGACGTCCCCCTCGTCCTGGTAGAGCGCGATCTGGCGCTCCACGTCGGTTACCAGGCGCTGCTCCAGCTCGAAATAGGGGATCGCTTCAGCGAAGCGCTGCTCCGCCTTGAGCAGCTCACGCACGGAGTAAATCGAAAACTGGCTGGTGTCGTCGAGCTCGACCGCGCGCCGGTAGGCTTCGATCGCCTTCTTGGGCTGCTGCAGCGGCGGCGCTGCCCACAGCTGGCCGAGCTCTTCGTGCAGACCAGCAACTTGCGGCCGCAGCGAGACGTCGTGCTGCGCGACGGCAGCGAGCGCCTTGGCTCGGCGCTCCAGCAGCGCCACCAGCGCTTTGGTGTCTCCCTTCTCGCGATACAGGTCAGCGAGCCGCTCGGCGGGCGTGGCCTGCGTCGGATCGCGATCGATGGCGATCATCAAGGCGCGGGCCGCGCGGTGAGCGTCGCCCAGCGTGGTGGTCCAGACGTTGGCCGACTCCGTCAACCAGTGGCACGCAAAGGCTGGATCGCTCGTGGCCGTACCGACTTTTTCGAGCAGGAGCGCGTACGCCTTGGGGTCACTCTGACCTGCCTGATGTGCCTGCGTGATCGCGTCCTGATCGTGCGGATTTTGCACCAGTCGTTGGACCAGTGCCTCCGTTTCACGAGGGTCCATATTGTCAGCGACGCTAACACGCAGGGTTAAGCGCCCGCAACGCGAGCGCGCTCGTGCTCAGCTTGGCGTCACTCGAAGCGACCGTAACGTTCGTTGCCCCTCCGCTCGAGCGCAGCGCCAGCTTTCGGCTTGGTGACGGGCTTCTTCGCTGGTGCAGCCTGGCGCGGGAGCCGGGCGGTACTATCGGCTGGCTGCGACGCGCTCGAAGCCAGAGTGGCGGTTTGCCTCTCACTCGCGATCGAAGCGGAATTTTCCAGAGCTTCTACCTCGGCTCGCTGAGGCGCCGGTGTAGGTGCGCCCGACGGTGAGACTGAGCTGGTCTGAGCGGCGCGCTCGCTCGCCGACGGCACCTGCAACGTCGCGGCGGTGCTCGACGCACTGCGCAGCGACGCCAGCGGCCGGCCCCACGTAGCTGCAGCAAAGCCGGCCACCGCGACGAGCGACGCCGCCAAGAGCGCACCGAGCAGCCAGGTGCGGCGCTCGGCCAAGCGCAGGCTCTCGGGCAGCGCCGGAGACGCCAGCGCCTGGCGCACGCCGCTCTCGGCGGCTCGCGTCGCGACGATCGCTGCCTCGATTTCGCTGAGCATTTCCTCGGCGCTCGCCGGTCGCAGCTCCGGCAGCTTCTCCAGCGCGCGCCGCACGACGGCCTCGATG
>JAEYOT010000038.1 GCA_023411445.1 Pseudomonadota bacterium | reverse complement strand
ACTCCGGATCGCGCCATTGCTCGTGCGGGTTGCGCCTGGCCAGCGCCACGCTGCCGGCCGGCGCCGGCGGGGAGGACGGGTTTTCGCTCCCAGCATCAGCTCCAGAGCGAACCATAGGCATGCCGGAAGCATTTCGCCAACCCGACGTCGGCACGCGGAGGAATCGGCCGAACCCGGAGCGACGCAGCGTGGGAGCGCAGCGCCTCCATGCTAGCCTCGCCCCGCCCTTCGATGTTGCCACTGCTCGTGCCAGTCCTGGCTCAGATGCTCACCATCACCGTGGGCGACCGCACCGAGGGCCGCTACCAAAAGGTGGATGATCGGCGCTGGGAGCTCACCACGACGCCCGGGATCGCCCTGGATTTGCGGGTGCGCCGCTACAATTTCTCGCTCGGCTACAGCCCTTCGCTGCTCGTCACACCGCTCGAAACGAAGCCGCGCGAGTACCTGGTGTTCCACGACCTCGGCGCCTCCACCGGCTACAGCTGGAAGACGACGTCCGTCAGCTTCGGCAGCACCCTCCGCTTCGGAGAGGTGAACTTTCGCACAGCCCCGCTGCAGAACCTGGGCGGCGGCCAGCCGGTGCCGACTCCTGGTGGCGAGCCCGGGGTGACACCGGACCCCGGGACGACGCCCGATCCCGGCGCGATGCCTACTCCAGGCGAGGGGCCTGCCGTGGATCCGACCGCGCCGGGCGGCCAGGCGCAGACGCGCACGGTCGATCGCATCGTCAACCATATCGAGTCCATCACTACGCTCAGTGTCTCTCGCGCGTTCACGCGCCAGTTTTCTGCCGGCGGCTACCTTTCCTACGGCGTGACGGGCGCCATCGATGAGCGCGACCGGCTGGACTATCCCCTCGCGGCGGGTTGGACGCTGGGAGGGACAGCCTACCATACGCGACCGGTTGGCTCGCGCGACGCATTCGTTACTAGCGCGCTCGGACAAGCCGGCTGGGGAAACAGCGGAAACAACGTGAGCATGATCCAGGTGGATGAAGCTTGGAAACACACGTTGCGGCCGCAAACGAGGACGACGCTCGGCATCGGCGTCAGCGTCACCCGGACTGCGCAGACGGACGGGCTGGTAGCTGTCAGCATCTTTCCCACCTTCGTCGCAGGTATCGACGACACCGAGAAGCTCGCTGGTGGCGAGCTTTACGCTTCAATCAACACCTACTCCAACCCGGTGCTGGACCCGCTGCGTTCCACGGTAGACCCTCGCGTCGGGGCGAGCGCGTTTCTGTCTTGGACGCGGGCAGCCTTCAATATCAGCCTGAATGGCTCGGCCGCCCTCTCGGTTGCTCCCGAAGGTAACGACGCGAGCTCGACGGACGGCTACGCTGGCGCGGCCAGCATGGGGTACGAGGTTATCGAAGGATTGTCTGTCGATACGGGAGCTCGCGGCACCGCGCGCTCCGTGCAAGGCGCGACCGTGGTGCCGCCCAGCTGGGCGATCTTTGCTGGCGTCTCGGTCGGGCAT
Source organism: Pseudomonadota bacterium (assembly GCA_023411445.1). Lineage (GTDB taxonomy): Bacteria > Myxococcota_A > Polyangia > Polyangiales > Polyangiaceae > PMG-095. Next base: position 6,983 of record JAEYOT010000038.1, on the reverse strand, counting down.
GCATTTGTACTCAAGCTCGGTCGCTGAGCTGAAGCGCGTGAGTCACAAGGGGTCCTGAATCCATGTCCCGCGGGGGCTTTCCGTTGCCACCCTGGCGGGTTTGGCATATGAGGTAACGCCCTACTCTAGGGATTCTGCGACCGCGCGAGCGAGGGACGCCCCGATGATCAAGATCCACCCCCAAGCCGAAGTCTCTTCGGCGGCCGAGATCGGCGAAGGCACGATGATTTGGCGCAACGTGCAGGTCCGCGAGAACGCGCGGATCGGCAAGAAGTGCATCATCGGCCAAGGCTCGTACGTCGAGTACGGCGTCGTGATCGGGGACAACGTCAAGATTCAGAACAACTCCTCCCTCTACAACGGCCTCGAGCTGGAAGACGGAGTGTTCGTCGGACCGCACGTGATCTTCACGAACGACAAGGTGCCACGCGCCGTCAATCCGGACGGCTCGCTCAAGAGCGCCGAGGATTGGACAGTCGGGAAGACGCTGGTGAAGCGCGGCGCGGCGCTGGGAGCGAACACGGTCGTCGTCACCGGCGTCACCATCGGCCGCTGGGCGATGATCGGCTCCGGCAGCGTGGTCACGAAAGATCTTCCGGATCACGCGCTGGCGGTGGGTAACCCAGCGCGAGTCATCGGCTGGGTCAGCGCCGCGGGCGTGCGTTGCAAGACGCAAGAAGAGGCCATCGCGCTCAGCAACCGCGAAGCGGAGACGAAGCAGTAGGTTTTCGCGGCTTGGCCGCGCAAGGAGACATGAATGTTCGGAATTGGCGTGATCGGCTACGGCTACTGGGGTCCGAATCTGGTCAGGAATTTCATGAACGTGGAGGGGGCTCGCGTCGTCGGCGTCGCTGATCTCTCGCCCAAGCGCCGCGCCGCGGTGGAGACGGGCTATCCGTCCGTGAAAACGGTCGAGAGCGTCAAGGAGCTGCTGGCGATGCCGGGCATCGACGCAGTGTGCGTGGCCACGCCCGTCTCGACCCACTTCGACATCGCGATGCAGGCGCTGCAGGCCGGCAAGCACGTGCTGGTGTAAAAGCCGATCACGCCCAGCGCCGCGGAGGCGGAGAAGCTGATCGAAGAGGCCGCCAAGCGTAAGCTCACGCTGATGGTGGACCACACGTTCGTCTACACGAGCGTGGTGCGGAAGATCAAAGAGCTGGTGCACACGGGCGACATCGGTAACCTGTTTTATTACGACTCCGTGCGCGTCAACCTGGGCCTGTTCCAGCACGACGTGAACGTGCTCTGGGACTTGGCGGTGCACGATCTATCGATCATGGACTTCGTGCTGGGCAAAGCACCGAAGATGATCGCGGCGACGGGCGTGGCCAGCGTGCCGACGCAGCCGGAGAGCTTGGCCTACCTGACCTGCTTCTTCGAGGACAACCTGATCGCTCACTTTCACGTCAACTGGCTCTCTCCCGTGAAGATCAGGAAGACGCTGATCGGCGGCGCCAAGAAGATGATCGAGTGGGACGACATGGAGCTCAGCGAGAAGCTGCGCGTCTACGACAAGGGCATCACGGTGGACGGCAACGCCGAGGGCGTCTACCAGCTGAAGGTGGGCTACCGCGCCGGCGACATGTGGGCACCCCACATCCCCAACGTCGAGGCGCTCACGGTGGAAGCGCGCCACTTCGTGGAGTGCTGCAAGACCGGGCAGAAGCCCCTGACCGACGGCGAGTGTGGCCTACGCGTCGTGCGGATTCTCGAGGCCGCCTCCAAGTCCATGGCCGCCCACGGCCAACCCATCAAGCTGTGAGCTTTTGAGTTTAGCGAGGAGCAGTCACGTGCCGATTCCCTTCGTCGACCTGAAATCCCAATATCTCGCGATCAAGCCCGAAATCGACGCCGCGGTCTTGAACGTGCTCGAGACGACCCAGTTCGTGCTCGGCAGCGCGGTCGCCGGCTTCGAGAAGGCCTTCGCGCCCTACTGCAAGGCAGAGCACGCGGTGGCCGTCAACAGCGGCACCAGCGCCATCCAGCTCGCGCTGCAGGCCGCCGGCATCGGGCGCGGTGACGAGGTCATCACCACGCCGTTCACGTTCGTGGCCACGGTCTACGCCATCGACATCACCGGCGCGAAGCCGGTGTTCGTAGACATCGATCCCAACACCCTGAACATCGATCCGGCCAAGATCGAAGCGGCCATCACGCCCCGCACCAAAGCGATCGTCCCGGTGCACCTGCACGGTCGCCCGGCGGACATGGATCCCATCCTCGAGATCGCCAAGCGCAGGAACCTGCTGGTGATCGAGGACGCGGCGCAGGCGCACGGCGCTGAGTACAAGGGTCGCCGCATCGGCAGCCTGGGCGTCATGGCCTGCTTCAGCTTCTACCCGGGCAAGAACCTGGGCGCCTACGGCGAGGGCGGAGCCGTCACGACCAACGACGCGGACCTGGCCAAGCGCCTGCGCATGCTGCGCGACTGGGGTAGCGAGAAGCGCTACTACCACGACATCAAGGGCGGCAACTACCGCATGGAGGGCGTGCAGGGCGCGGTGCTGGGCGTGAAGATGAACTACATCGAGGGCTGGACCGAGAGCCGCCGCAAGAACGCGGCGCTCTACAACAAGCTGCTCGAGGGCACGCCCTACAAGACGCCCCAGGTGCCGAGCGACTTGCGCGCCGTCTCGCACGTGTACGCCATCGCCCACCCCAAGCGCGACGCGCTCCAGGCCTACCTGACGGAGAAGGGCGTGGCCACCGGCATCCACTACCCGCTGCCAGTGCACCTGCAGAAGTGCTTCGCGGAGCTCGGCCACAAGCCGGGGGACTTCCCGCACGCCGAGCGCGCCGCCGCCGAGACGTTGTCGCTACCGATGTACCCTGAGCTGAAGGCGGAGCAGATCGAAGAGGTCGTGGCCGCGCTCAAGAGCTGGCCCGAGAAGTGAGCCGATAGGACGAAACATGAGCAAACCTCTGAAAGTATTGGTGACCGGCGGCGCCGGTCTAATCGGTTCGCACATCGTGGACTTGCTGATGACCGAGCGCGAGCAAGGCAAAGTCGGCGAGATCGTCGTGATCGACAATTTCGTGCGCGGACGCCGTGAGAACCTGGCTCAGGCCATGGCGAGGGGCCCGGTCACGATCGTGGAAGGTGACATCCGCGATCGGGCGCTGGTGAAGGACGTGATGGAGGGCGTGGACCAAGTGTTCCACCAAGCCGCCATCCGCATCACGCAGTGCGCGGAGGAGCCGCGACTGGCGCTCGAGGTGCTGGTGGACGCGACGTTCAACGTGCTCGAGGCCGCGGTGGCCGCCAAGGTACAGAAGGTGGTCGCGGCGTCGTCCGCCTCCGTGCTCGGCTTGGCGGAGGACTTCCCGACCACGGAGCGGCACCACCCCTACAACAACCGCACGCTGTACGGCGCAGCCAAGACCTTCAACGAAGGCCTGCTGCGCAGCTTCAACGACATGTACGGCCTGAAATACGTGGCGCTTCGCTACTTCAACGTCTACGGCGCGCGCATGGACATGCACGGCGCCTACACCGAGGTGTTGATCCGCTGGATGGATCGCATCCTGGCCGGGCAGCCTCCGCTCATCTTCGGCACCGGCACAGACACGATGGATTTCGTGTACGTCGACGATATCGCGCGCGCGAACATGCTGGCGATGAAGTCGGACGCCTCCGATCAGGTGTTCAACGTCGCCAGCGGCGTGGAGACGAGCCTCAACGATCTGGCCAACGCGCTGCTCAAGGTGATGGGCTCGGACTTGAAGCCGGAGTACGGGCCCGCCCGCAAGGTGAACCCGGTGTCACGGCGCCTGGCCAGCACCAAGGCCGCGGAGGAAGTGCTCGGCTTCAAAGCCACGATCGACGTCGAGGAGGGCTTGCGCCGCCTGGTGGCCTGGTGGCGCGAAGAGAAGAGCAAGGCGGCGGCCGCGTGAGCACCCCGAGCTTGATTCCGCTGGCTAAACCGGTCACCGGCGAGGCCGAAGCCGAGGCGGCCAAGCGCCCGATCCTCTCGGGTTGGCTCACGCAAGGCCCCGAGGTCGCGGCTTTCGAGAGCGAGTTCGCTCAGCTGGTCGGCGCGCAGCACGCCACGGCCGTCTCCAACTGCACCACGGCGCTCCACCTGGCGCTGCTGGCCGTGGGCGTGCAGCCAGGTGACGAGGTGATCACGGTCAGCCACTCCTACATCGCTACCGCCAACGTGATCCGGTACTGCGGTGCGGAGCCGGTGTTCATCGACGTGGATCCGGCCACCAGCAACATGGATCCGGCGCTGATCGAGCCGGCCATCACCAAGAAGACGCGCGCGATCTTGACCGTGCATCAGATGGGCATGCCTTGCGACATCCGCGGCATCGTGGCCATCGCCAAGACGCACGGCCTGCCGGTGGTGGAGGACGCGGCTTGCGCCAGCGGAAGCAGCTACGTGTTCGACGGGCAGAGCGAGCCCGTGGGCAAGCCGCACGGTGACATCGCCGCCTTCTCGTTCCACCCGCGCAAGGTGATCACGACCGGGGACGGCGGGATGCTCACCACCAACAACCCCGCCTTTGACGCGCAGTTTCGTCTGCTTCGTCAGCACGGCATGAGCGTGAGCGATCGTACCCGCCACAGCTCACGCGAGGTGGTGTTCGAGGAGCACGGTGTGCTCGGCTACAACTACCGCATGACCGACATGCAAGCCGCGGTCGGCCGAGAGCAGATCAAGCGCCTCCCCGAGATCGTCTCGAGGCGGCGCGCGCTCGCGGATCGCTACCGGGCGCTGCTGGAAGGTGTCGCCGGGCTAGGCCTGCCGACCGAGCCCAGCTACGCGCGCAGCAACTGGCAGAGCTTCTGGGTCGAGCTGCCGAAACACCTCGGACAAAAAGCGGTGATGCAGGCCTTGCTGGATCGAGGGGTGTCTAGCCGGCGCGGCATCATGAACGCGCACCGGGAGGCCCCCTACCGTCGGGAAGGCGCCCCGTGGCACCTGCCGCACTCCGAGCACGCCCAAGATCGTCGCATCATCCTGCCGCTGTACCCACAAATGACCGAAGCAGAGCAGGTCACGGTGTGTGATGCGTTGAAAGCAGCCTGCCAAGGAGGCTAAGACCGTCGGTTCAATGCAGGCCCCGCCTGATTCACGCGCGACGGATACCCCTGCCGTCGTCCAGCTGGCTCCGCCAGCCGCCGTAGGTAAGCCGGGGATCGTCCGCAACACCCTCTACCTGACGATGGCGCAGGTAGTGACCATACCGATTGCCATCGCGGCCAACGCCGTCGCGGCGCGCTACCTCGGCCCGGTGGCGATCGGCATGATGTACACCGCCAGCACCGCCTGCTCGCTGGCGCTGCTGGCGCTCGAGTGGGGACAGACCGGCGCGATCCCGGCGCTGGTGGCGCGCAGCAACGACAAGGCGGGCCTCATCCTCGGCACCGGCTTCGCTTGGCGCGCGTTCGCGGTCCTACCGCTCGCCGTGGTGCTGACGCTCACCTGCGTCATCTTGGAGTACGACACGGCGCTGCGCTGGACCCTGGCGCTGTCCTTTCCACTCGCGGTGTTGAACTCACTCGGCGGTGGGGTGAAAGATGCGATCCGCGGCTTCGAGCGCACGGACATTCCGGCCAAGGCGCAGGTCGCTCAGCAGGTGCTCAACCTGCTGCTGGCTCTACCGGTGCTCATGCTCGGTGGCTCGCTGCTGGACATGCTGGCCGTGCACATCGCGATCGCTCTCGTGGTGCTGCTGATGTTGCTGAGGGTGTTGCGACCGCTGCTGTCCACCCCCATCAAGTTCGATCGCAGCGTGGTAGGGCCGTTGTTCTCGACCGGAACGCCGTTCGTGTTCTTCGGCTTGGCGCTCGCGGCACAACCTTACATCGACGCGCTGTTCCTGAACGAGTTGGCGCCGCCCCATGTCGTCGGCTGGCACGCCGTCACGCAGCGCCTGATCGGCTTGCTTATCTTCCCCGCCACCGCGCTGATCGGTGCGCTGTACCCAACGCTGTGTCGTCTGCATACTGAGAGTCCGGCAGAGTTCGTGACCGTTACGCGCGGAGCGGTGTACGGCGTGACGTTGATGGCCGTGCCCGCGGCCGTCGGCGCGGGTCTGTTTCCGGAGCTCGGCATCATGATCTACGGCCGAGAGAAGTTCGGCGGTGCAGAGGCCAACCTGCAGGTGCAGTCTCTGTTCTTGCTGCTGGTGTACGTCAGCATGCCGCTCGGAACCGCCGTCCTCGCCGCCAACCGACAGAAGGTTTGGGCGCTGGTGCAGTGCATCTCCATCGCCATCGCCTGCACCTTCAACCCGCTGTTCATCGACTATTTCCAGCGTACGGCCGGCAACGGCTCGCTGGCTACTTGCTGGGGTATCGTCTGCGGCGAGTTCTTGATCGTGCTCTGCGGCGCGTGGCTCACCCCGCGCGGCATCTTCGATCGCACCCTGGCCAAGTCCCTATCGCTGTCGCTGCTGTCTGGTGGCGTGATGGCCGGAGTCGGGCTGCTGCTCAAGCCCATTTCGCTATTTCTGGCCGTGCCGGCCGCCCTAGCTGCGTACGCCGGCACGGCTTGGATCACGGGGGCGCTTCAGGCCAGCACGATCCAGATGGCCAAGCGCTTCATCGCCCGCAAGCTGAACCGAGCAGCCTGAGCCAGCCGCTCACTCCACCACGACGACGTCCCCGGTGCGCAGCGGGAAAGAGGCTGCCCCGTGCTCGTTGCGCAGGATGGAGTCCCACTTGAAGCGGATGCGACGAAAAACGGGGAACTGGCGCAGCACGAAGATCTTCGAATCGTCTGCGTACTCGCTCAGCCCGCCTGACTTGGCCAGCGCGTCCACCAGCCGAGGCGGTGGATCCAGCGTGAGCGTGCCGATGCTCTTGACCTCCCCCAACACCGTGACCGTAACGGGTTGGGAGTTGCTCACGTTGACGGTCACCCGCGGCGAGACGATGAACTCCTTGAGCCGCCCCTCGATCTCGCGAGAGAGCTCGAGCGGCTTGCGCCCGGCCGCCATCACCTCACCCACGAGCGGCAGCGCTATCT
>JAEYOT010000452.1 GCA_023411445.1 Pseudomonadota bacterium | reverse complement strand
GCCGAAAGCGTTGAAGAAGCCGATGCCGCTCGGGTCCACGTTCGGCTCAGTCAAGTCCGCGCCGCCGAAGCCGCCGTCGGCCAAGATGAGATCGTCCCCTGGTCCGAAGTAGTCAGGGATCCTACCCAGAGTCTGCTGGCCAGAGATGCCGTTGTTGAAGTTGCGGTTGAGCCCCGAGCTCACGAAGGTGGCGCCGGCATTGTGGTGGCATACGCCGCAGCGCCCCTGCGCCGGATCCATGAACTTGCCTTTGCCCTCCTGCGCGGCGGCGTCGGCGAAGGTCACGCTCGCCAGATCTAGCTCGTTCTGCCGCCCGAGCGAGCGCTGAAACGCTTCCACGACGTCCCGCTCCAGATCGGTCGCAGGGCGGAAGTCCACATCAGGCACGCGGCCTAGCGTCTTCGTGAAGTGCTGGTTGATCGCGCCGTCCAAGAACGAACGCAGCGAGCCATCGCCGGGCGCGCCGTCTCCCGCCCAGCCCGTGCGATCAACGGGTGGGCTGCTCGAGCCGTCCGCCGGATCGGGCGCCATCGTGATGGCGAGCGAGAACAGGTGAGGGACGGAGCGCGTCACGAAGCGATTGGTGGGATCTTGAAACCCGTCCACGTTCTCCAAAATCAGCGCGTTGGAGAGCAGGTCCGGCGTCTCCAAGTGCTCGAGCGGCGTGCCGGGCTGGGCGACGAACAGCGGGTCGTTCGGGTTCGTGGCGTGGAGCGCCTGCACGAAGGCCGGATCGATCGTGTAGTTGTTCGCGACCGGGTGGCAGCTCCCGCAGGTGCGCCCGTTGCCGGCGAACGTTTCGCGGAAGAACACGTCCGCGCCCGTGCACACGTCCCGCGTGACCAGGCCCGCGACGACGCGCGGATCTTTGTCGCAGGCGCGCAAGCGCTCCAGCGGCGTGGGCGGCGTTCCGCACGGCGCGGTCAGCGGCTCGCTGCAACTGCCGTCGCACTTGACCACACCGCCACATGCGCCACACGGCGCGCCCACGTTGTCAGGGAAGCTCACGGTGCAGCTGCCCTGGCAGTCCAGGAGCCCATCGCACGCATGGCACAGGTTGGTGTACGCCTGCGAGAGGGAAGCCGTGCACTGCGCGGACGAAGCCGTGATCAGCACGTTGTCCAGCTGAAGGGTCGTAAGCTCCGTGCTGTCCGTCTTCTGGCTGTTGTAGCCGACGAGCTGCAGGTGGTGCTTGCCGGGAGCCAGCACGAACGTCTTCGTGTAGTTGCCGCTGCTGGTGACGCCCGGGCAGGCTTCGCCGTTGCCCAGGATGCGCGTGACGTACGGCGTCGTTCCCGTGAGCGGGATGCCGTCCATGGTTGCGCGCAGCTCGCTCGCCTCGTCGGCTTCGTAGGAGCAGCTCTGCTCCAGCACGTAGTCGAAGCTGAGCGTGACCTCTTGGTGCTCGGAGACCCAGAACATGCGCGTGAAGCTGCCGCTCATGTCTTGCACGGTGGTGTTGTCGGTGCCGCCCAGGGTCATCTGCAGGCGGCCATCCACGTCCGTGCCCTCCACCGTGCTATCCGGGCTGATGTCCAGGTAGTAGAAGTTGTCGGGCCCGTTCGTGAAGTCCGCGCTCAGGATGACTTCCGGCGCGGTCGTCTGGATCAGCTCCAGGTAGTTGAGGTTCACCGAGCCCGTATCGAACGCAACGCGAATCACGTGCTGTCCAGCCGTGAGCGGCACGTTGAACGTGCGATCCGCGAACGCCTGGTAGCCGGCTGCAGGCGCCGTGATCACGCCCGAACGATTGATGCCATCCACGTCCACGTGCAGCGTTCGGCCCGCTTGCGCGCTCGCCACCCGCAGCACCATGTCATAGTTGCCGGCCTGCGGCACCGTCACGTCGTACTCCAGCCACTCGCCCGCCGCCGTCCAGCCAATGTTGCACCCGCCGCCGTTCGGATCCGACGTGATCTCTGCGTCCACCGGCCCGCTACCGCAGTTGCCTTCATGCACCGTATCCGAGTCGTAGAAGCGCTGAAACGCCTCCGCTTCCACCCGCCATTGCGAAAGCCCTTGGCTCACGCGCTCCGTCGCCTCGGCCGGCTCACCCCCGCACGCGCTGAGCCCGAGCATTCCCAGGGCCAGCGTGCCCAAAGCTCCCGCCGCGCGCGTGACCCTCTTCATTTCGCCTCTCATCTTCATCCCGATCCTCATCCTCAACCTCCTCACGTCACGAATCCCAACACGAACCCGAGCGGACCTCCCAACGATGCCCTGAGCGCACCGTGTACCCCGAGAAGAGTGAGCACCACAACCACCGCGCGTCCGTCCTTCATGCCCGATCTGGAACCGATGCCAGTCTCGCTTCAACACGCTCCCCGAGCGCGCGCACTGACGACGTGCTCCCGCCGACGTGCAGAGCACGACACGGTGGTAAAGGACGCGCTCGCCGCCCTCGTCGGTGACAATGTGCCACGGCTCACGAAGGCCATCGCTGTCAACGGAAGTGAGCGAAGCCAGCATCCCGTGCAGAAAGCGTGTCAAAGATTTGATGTTGAGCGTCTCGCCTGATCCCGTCTTGCGGCGAGTGTCCAGCGAGATGTGATGGCTTGATAAGAATACCAGGCAGCATCAGGCGGGATGTGCTGGGACGGTCATGCAATTGCTTTAGGCAAAGGTGGCGAAGGGCGAGGCCTATAAATGGGGCGCTCATGAGCCCAATTGTGTTCCTAGTCTGGAAGTGCTTCAAAGCACGGTCATGTGCGGGATTAGTGGGGTTTGGTTTCCGTCGTCGTTGTCGGATGACGAGGCGTATCCGTTCGGTCACCCGCGTCCTAACTGCTCGCGCGGAGCTGCCGCAGACTCGCGCGCATGGACGAGCCGAAGCAGAAACGAGCGAGGGTCGAGCGCGAGGAGTGGGCGAAGCGAGTCGAGCGGTGGCGTGACAGCGGGCTGACGACTGCAGAGTTCGCGGCCGAGCTGGGCATCAATCCAAAGTCGCTGACGTACTGGGCGTGGGCGCTCAGGCGCGAAGCGGGCGGGCAAAAGCGGAAGTGGCCATCAAAGAAGCGACCGGCGCCGCTGAGCGCGACGGCCGCTGGCGCGCAAACGACGCCGGCGTTCGTCGAGATGTCGAGCCGAGGTCATGCCGCTCGTTTCGAGCTTGAGGTTCGTGGGCGCCGGCTCCACATCCCCAGTTCGTTCGACGAGCAGCAGCTCCGGTCGTTGCTTGCGATTCTGGAGACAGCATGATTCCTGCCGCCGTACGCATCTTCGTCTACGCGGAGGCGATCGACATGCGCCAGGGGTTCGACCGTCTGGCGCAGCTCGTCAAGAGCAAGCTCGGCGAAGACCCGCAAGCTGGGTCGCTGTTCGTGTTCGCCAATCGCAACGCGACGCGGCTCAAGGCGCTGTGGTTCGACAGTAACGGCTACTGCCTGTTGTACAAACGTCTGCATCGCGCCGTCTTCGATCTGCCTTCGTCGAGCGGCGACGCCTCCGTGCAAATCAACGCGACGCAACTTGCGACACTGCTGCGAGGTAGCCCGCGCGCCATTCGCAAGACGAAAGATGGTCGCCAGCGCTCTGCGGCTTGACAGGTGATCTGCGATTCGGCATTCGTCGTATCGTGAGTGAGCGCGTTGGTACCTTGTCGATCGCCGACACCTTGGCGCAGTTCGACGCCAAGCAGGCGGAGCTAGCGAAGCTTCAGCGCGAGCGCGACGAGTACAAGAAGCTAGCCGCTCACTTGCGCGAGGAAAACGAGCGA
>JAEYOT010000368.1 GCA_023411445.1 Pseudomonadota bacterium | reverse complement strand
CTGATGGGCGGGGCGCGCCACGCCTCGTCCACCGCCGCGAAGCCGCCGCGGCGACGCAGGTGGTTGGTGAAGGCCAAGCCGTCCACGTAAGGAGCGAGCAGGGAGCGCACCAGCACGGGCGGTGCCTCCGACGCGGCGCTACCGAGCACGCTCTCCGCGCGCATCAGGCCTTCGGGCACATCCAGCGCGCTCCCGCCGCGTGGCTTGAGCATGGCGTCCAGCATGGTGCTGGTGGCGTCTCCTTCCGCCAAGCCGTGGATGGCTGCCTGCGTGTCGCCGCCATCCGGCACAAACCCGGTAACCTTAGCCAGATCCCAGTGCTGATCTTGCAGGGCGTGCACGAGCTCGTGCCAGAGCGTCACGTCCGCCTCTTCGCCGGACAGCTCGCCGCTGACGAAGAAGGTCTTGCGCTCGGGGTCGTAGAAGCCGAGCAATTGCGAGGTCATGAGCGTGATCAGGCTTTGGCGGTAGCTGAAGTCGCTCGGCACGGTGCCGAAGCCGTAGAGCAGCGCCTCCGTCGCCTCGATCACGTCCGGGGGCGCGTCCTTTTCGATTTGCTCCTCGAGGAAGCGCTGCACCTCCGCGCGTGAAATGACGCGGCCCTGCACCTTGCTCTTGGCCTGGATGCCGCGGACCTCCGAGACGTACGCGAGGGCGGCCTCCAGCTTTCGCTGCAGAGCCGCGTCGGCAGTGTCCGGTGCGGAAGCAGGCGTGGCTTCGTCTGGTGCTTTGGCCCTTACGGAGGCGATTTTAGGCTCGGGCGTCTCGGGTGGCGCAGCCGCGGGCGCACAGCTGACGCACAACGCCAGCGCCGTGAGCAGCGGCGACCTCATCCGCCTGCCGCTCGGCTGCGGATTTCTTGGATGGCGCGAGCTCGGTCCGGTTGCCCGAAGATAGCGTTACCGGCCACCAGGACGCTCGCGCCCGCTTCCGTGACGGCTCGCGCGGTGTCCGGAGCGATGCCGCCGTCCACCTCGAGCTCAATCTGGCGGCCGCTGCGGTCGATCATTTCGCGCAGTGCCCGCAGCTTGGGCAAGACCTGCGGCAGGAAGCTCTGGCCGCCAAAGCCGGGGTTGACGCTCATCACCAGAATGAGATCCACGTCCTCCATGACGTAGCGCAGGGTGTCTTCCGGGGTGTGCGGGTTTAGCACCACACCGGCGCGCTTACCCAGCTCCCGGATGGAGTGAAGCGTTCGCTGCAAATGCGTGCACGCTTCCTCGTGGACGCTGATGATATCCGCGCCCGCCTTCGCGAAATCAGCGATGTAGCGCTCGGGCTCCACGATCATCAGGTGGCAATCCAGGACGGCGTGGGTGGCGGCGCGGACGGCCCGCACCACTGGGGGGCCGAGCGTGATGTTGGGCACGAAGCGCCCGTCCATCACGTCCACGTGGATGTACTCGGCGCCGAGGGTTTCCACCTCGCGCACCTCTTCGGCCAGCCGTCCAAGGTCCGCGCTCAGAATCGAGGGGGCGATGATGACGGGCCGATCGGACATGTCGCGGTTCTACGCCACTTCCCACCCGGAGTCGAAGCGCACATGTTACGCTGACCACTCAACAGGAGCTCTCGCTAGACTCCCATGATCACGCGCCCCCTCGGTAAGCAAGACTACGATCACATCGTTCAGATCATCGACCGCTGGTGGGGCGGTCCCACCACCGCCCTCGCGCATCCGATCTTTTTTTACGAGCTCGGAGCCATGGCCCGGGTCGTCGAGCATGACGGCATCTTGGTTGGGTTCCTGCTCGGCTTCGTTGCGCCTGGCCCACCGAAGACCGGCTACGTCCACCTCGTCGGTATCCATCCGGACTACCGTCGTCGCGGCGTCGGTAAGGTGCTGTACCAGACGTTCGAAGAGGACTCGCGCGCTGCGGGCTGCACGCGGCTGAAGGCGATCACCACGACGGGCAACGAAGGCTCCATCGCCTTCCATCGCGCCACCGGCTGGAGCGTCTCGAACATCGAGGACTACGCGGGCCCGGCGCGACCGCGCGTCGTGTTCCACAAGAACCTGTGACGTCGACGAGCGCTACCGTCACGGCCGCGAGGCAGGGCAGGGAAGCGCTCGCGACCGCGTTGTTGTCGCTACAAACGGCTGGCGTAGCCGACCCGCGCCTGGATCACGCCGTCGAGCAAACGGCCGCCGCTTCCAGCGCCCTCTACAGCGCGGAAGCGAGCTCGCCGACCGAAGAGGCTTCCGCCAGCTACATCCACCAAGCTGCGGATTGCCTGCAGCGCGCCAGGAGCGTGGTGGGTGAGCTGCGCGCGCTCTATCCGGCGTTGGAGGTGCCGGCCGCGTCCATCGCGCGCACTTTGGCGCTGCTCTACCCGGTGCTGAAGCACACGCTGCGGCAGCGCCGCGCGCGCGTCGCCATCTCGGACTCGGATGCGCGTGAGCTCCGCACCATGGCGGGCTTTCCGCGCGCTCCAGCGCCGACCGGGCGTCACCGCAAGCCGACGCCGCCGTTCCAAGGCCGCGAGCGGCGCACGACCGGCGATCGCCGTGTGTTCATCGAGGTCGAGATCGGCCTGACCTCGGAGTCGCACATCTACACCGGCCTGTCGCTCGACGTGTCCACGGGCGGCGTGTTCGTGGCGACTTACCAGCCGGCTCCGCCTGATACGGCCGTTTCTCTCTCGTTAGTGCTGCCGGATGGCTATGTGGTGACGGCCGATGGCGTCGTGCGCTGGACGCGCGCGGCGAGCGGGGATGCTCCGCCCGGCATGGGCGTGGCGTTCGTGAACGTATCTGCGGAAGCGCTGGCGCGGATTGCCAGCTTCTGTGAAAGTCGGCCCCCGCTATACTTCGACGAGTAGACGCTTGAAGGAGCAACCATGACCAGTGCAGCCGAGAGCAAGATCGGGCCCGCCGAGCTTCGAAACATCGGTCTCTTCGGCGCGCTGAGCGACGACGTGCTCGACTACTTGTCCTCCTTGCTCACGGTGGAGACGCCGCCGGCCGGCGCCACGCTGTTCCGCGAAGGCGAGGACGCGAGCGCCATGTTCGTCGTGATCAGCGGCGAGGTGGAGGTGCTCAAGAAGAGCAAGCGCCACATGGAAGCGCGCGTCGCCGTGCTCGGTCCGGGCGACTGGTTCGGCGAGATGAGCATCGTGGACATCCAGCCGCGCTCGGCCACGGTGCGCGCGCTCGCGCCGAGCCGCCTGCTGCGCATTTCATCTTCGGATCTGGACGCGCTCTACCGGCACGATCTGCGAAGCTACGCGATCATCATCCTGAATTTGGCACGTGAGCTGAGCCGACGTCTTCGCGTCGCCGACGGCATCTTGGCGGACCTGATCTCCAACGTGACGGATCAGTACCTAACGCGTCCGCCTGCCGGCTGAGCCGCTCAGCGTGCGACGCTGGCGCCCGCCTGGCCGCCGGCGGTGTCACCGCTCTGCCCGCCTTCGGCGCTGCCACCGCCGCCTACGTCACCGC
>JAEYOT010000235.1 GCA_023411445.1 Pseudomonadota bacterium | reverse complement strand
GGCTCGAGCGGAGCTTGGCCGGCGCCTCGGGTGAGCTCGTCCTGATCGGACCGAGCGCGGGTCACTGCCTGCCGCTCAGCGTGCTGCGCCGCTTCGAGCGGCTCACCGCGCTGGAGCCGGACCCGCTGGCGCGCGCGCTGCTGCGCTCACGGCTCGGTCGAAAGCTCGAGCTGCATCGTGAGGATTTACTGCTCCAGCCGCAACTAACGGGGACGCCAGGGCTCGCGGAGCTGCTGGCGCAGCGGCCAGAGGCCTGCGTCTTGTTTTGCAACGTGCTCGGCCAGCTGCACTTCGCGCTCAGCGACGAGCAGCATGAGCTGTTTCAGCGCCGCTTCCGCGAGCGCGTGGTGCCGCAGCTCCGTGGACGGCGTTGGGCCAGCTTCCACGACCGCTGGTCGCTCGACTGGCAAGCCGAAGAGCCGCTCCCGTCGCCGCGACGCTTCTTTCGCAGGCCGTCGGACGAAGAGCTGGGTCGCGCTTGCTTTGGCGCGGAAGGCCCGCCCCTCGAGGTGATCGATCACGGCACGAGCGAGCTATTTCCCGCCGAGCTGAGCCACGATTATTTCTGTTGGCAGCTCACGCCGCGCTCGCTGCACCTGGTGGAAGCGGTGACCGGAGCCTAGGGCTCTCACGGAGCGGAGTCGAACGGGACGACCTCGCTGGACGCCAGGTTCGGCACGGCGGCGCGCACCTTCTCTTCGATCTGCGAGGCGGTGCCGACGACCACCACGCGCAGGTTGTCCTCCGACAGGCGGTCGATGACGGCTTGGTTGGCGGCCTCGAGCGAGATCTGCTTGATGCGCTCGGTGTACTGCTCGTAGTAGCCGGGCGGCAAGCCGTACAGCTCAGCGTCCAGCAACATGCCCACGCGCTTGGACGCGGTGTCCAGCGCGAACGCGTGTGAGCGCACCAGGTACTTCTTGGCCCAGCTCAGCTCCTTCTTGCTGATGCCCTTGCTGCGAAGCTCCTTCAGCATGTTCAGCTGAAGCTCGATGCAGGGCGCCGCGTCCTCCGCCTTGGGGAATGTCCACATGCTGAAGGCTTGCCGGCGGCGATCGATGGGCAGGTTGGAGTACGCCCCGTACGACCAGCCGCGCTTGGCGCGGACCTCCTGCGTCAAGCGCGCCGTGAAGGTGCCGCCGAACACCGTGTTGGCCACGTGCAGCGCGAAATGGTCAGCGTCCTGCGGGTGCGTCCCGAGACCACCGATCAAGATCTGCGTCTGCGTGCGATCGGGCTTATCCACGAAGGTGAGGTGACGGCCAGCGAGCGGGCTCGGCTCGGGCGTATCGTCTTGCGGCGCGGGCCCAGGCGCGACCTGGCTCTCGATCTCCGCCGCCAGCTCTTCGGCGCGCTCTCGCTCGATGTCGCCGGAGAAGGCGAAGATCAGGTTTTCGGGCTTGAGGATCCGGGCGTACAGCGTCTTGAGATCATCGGCGCTGATGCGAGCCAGGCTCTGAGCGGTTCCGGTCACGGAGCGAGCGTAGGGGTGCTGGCCGAACAAGCGCTGGCGGAACCAGCGCCGCGCCAGGCCGCTGTCGTCGTCGAGCGCCTCGGTCAGCTCTGCCAGCGTCTCGCGCCGCAAGCGCTCTAGCTCTTCCTCCGCGAAGCCCGGGTGGAGCAGCACGTCCGAAGCGATCCGCATCAAACCGTCCAGCGAGCGCGTGATCACGGTGCCGCTGAACACCAGCGTGCTGGGCGAGACGTGCGCCCCGAAGGTGCCGCCCAGCGCGTCGATCTCGGCGTCAATCACGTGCGCTTCGCGGCCGCCGGCGGTGCGGCGCATCCAGCGCGTGAGCAGGCGCGTCGCGCCGCTCAAGCCTTCAGGATCCAAGATCGAGCCGGTGCGGAGCGCGACGCTGAACGAGACCAGCGGCAAGGCGTGGCTCGTCTCCACCAGCACGGCGGAGCCGAGGCGGCTTTGGGCAGGGGCGCTCATTGCGCGGCCTCCGCCCCTTCGGACTTTGCGCCCAGCTCGGGGCGCACGATGATCACGCTGCGCTGCGTGGGCCTCAGGTAGCGCCGCGCGGCGCGCAGCAGGTCGCTCTGCGTGAGGCGACGCGTGGCCTCCAGCCGCTCGAAGGCTGCGGCGGGGCGGCCGAGCACGGCTTCGTAGAAGCCGATGGTGGAGGCTTTGTCGTCCGCCGTCTCCAGGCCGCGCAGCAGCCCGAGCTCGAAGCGCGCGGAGGCGCGCGCCATCTCTTGCTCGCTGACTGGCTCTTCCACCACCTTCAGCAGCTCCTCGTCGATCACCGCCAAGAGCTCTTCGGCGCTGTGGCCTTCGCGCGCCGCGGCGTACAGCTCGAATAGGCCCGGATCGTGGAACGGTCCGACGAAGGCGCGCACCTCGCTGGCCAGCTCCAGCTCGCGCACCAAGCGCTGGTACACACGGCTGGCGCGGCCACCGAACAGCACCTCGGACAAGAGCGAGATGGCGGGGTGGTCGAAGTCACCCAGGGCGGGGGCGTGATAGCCGACCACCACCTTCTCCGTCGCGGTCGGCTTCTTCACCTCCACGCGGCGCTCCGTCGTCTGCGGCGGCTCAGGCTGCGCGTTCTCGATCGGCAGCGTGGAGCTCTTGATCACGCCGTAGTGACGAGATACGAGCCTCAGCACCTGCTCCGCTTTGAAGTCGCCAGACAGGATTAGCACGGCGTTGTTCGGCGCGTAGTAGGCGCGATAAAACTCCTCGCAGTCCTGCGTGGTGAAGCCTTCGATATCCTTCATCCAGCCGATCGTCGGCCAGCGATAGGCGTGCTTGGTGAAGGCGGTGGCCCACAGCAGCTCGCTCACGGCGCCCTCCACGTCGTCGTCGACGCGGTAGCGGCGCTCGTTGGCCACGACCTCTTTCTCGCTCGTCACCTGCGGCTCGCGCAGCACCAGCTTGCTCATACGCTCGGCCTCCAGCTCCAGCACGAGTGGCAGCTGCTCCTTGGGGATGGCGATGTTGTACTGCGTCCAGTCCAGCCAGGTGGAGGCGTTGCTCTCGGCGCCAGCTTCCTCCAGCTTGCGATCGAAGTAGCCGGCACCACGCCCCTCGATCTCGTTGAACATCAGGTGCTCGAACAAGTGCGCCAGGCCCGTCTTCCCCTCGCGCTCGTGGCGTGAGCCCACGCGGAACCAGGTGTGGACGGAGACCACCGGCGCGCTCTTGTCCTCGCACAGGAGCAGCTGCAAGCCGTTCTCCATCACGTAGCGGTCGATGCTGAGCGAGGCGCCGAACGGCACCGTCTCCACGAAAGACAACCGGCCGTGCTCCGGCGCGTCCTGGTTCACGGCCTCGAGCTGCTTCTGGATCCTGGCCGCTTGGCGCAGGCTCGTCGCTTGCATGAGGAACTAGGTAGCTACCCGGCGCCCGCGTGGCAAGCCCGGCGGCTATTCTTCCAGCTTGAGCACCGCCAAAAAGGCATCTTGCGGTAGCTCCACGCTGCCGACGGCCTTCATGCGCCGCTTGCCCTCTTTCTGCTTCTCCAGCAGCTTCCGCTTGCGCGAAATGTCGCCGCCGTAGCACTTGGCGGTCACGTCCTTGCGCAGCGCGCGCACCGTCTCGCGGCTGATGATCTTGGAGCCGATGGCCGCCTGGATCGCGACCTCGTACTGCTGCTGCGGCACGAGCTCTTTGAGCTTGGCGGCGAGCGCGCGGCCGCGCACATAGGCACCCTCGCGGTGCACGATCACGCTGAGCGCGTCGAGCGGCTCGCCGTTGAGCAGCATGTCGAGCTTGACTAGGTCGTCGGCGCGGTAGCCGGTCAGCTCGTAGTCCATGCTCGCGTAGCCGCGGCTCGCGCTCTTGAGCTTGTCGTGAAAATCCAAGATCACCTCGGCCAGCGGCAGCTCGTAGGTGATCACGATGTGATCCTTGGTCGCGTACTGGATGCCGAGCTGGCGTCCGCGCCGCGCCTCGCACAGCGACACCACCGCGCCGACGTACTCGCTCGGCACGTGCACCGTGAGCTTGAGGATTGGCTCTTCGATGCGCTCGATGCTGCCGACGCCCGGCATCTTGGACGGGTTGTCGACCTTCACCAGCTCTCCCTGCTTGGTGTAGGCGTGGTACACGACGCTCGGCGCGGTCGTGATCAGATCCAGATCGTACTCGCGCTCCAGCCGCTCTTGGATGATCTCCATGTGCAGCAGGCCCAAGAAGCCGCAGCGGAAGCCGAAGCCCAGCGCGTCGGACGTGTCCGGCTCGAACTGGAACGACGAGTCGTTCAAGTGCAGCTTGGACAGCGCGTCGCGCATGCTCTCGTACTCGGCGGGATCGGTGGGGAAGAAGCCGGCGAACACCATCGGCTTGACCTCGCGGAAGCCGGGCAGCGGCTCGCTGGCGGCGCCGTGGTAGGTCGTCACCGTGTCGCCAATCTTGGTGTCTTCCGTCGTCTTGATGTTGGCGGCGACGAAGCCGACCTCGCCGGGGCCGAGCTCCGTGATCGAGACAGGGTGAGGGGAGAAGCAGCCCATTTCGGTCACGTCGTAGGTGCGACCGGTCGCCATGAACTGGATGCGGTCGCCCTTGCGTAGCGTGCCCTCCATCACGCGCAGCTGGATCACGGCGCCGCGGTAGCTGTCGTACCAGCTGTCGTACAGCAGCGCGCGTAGCGGGGCCTTGGGGTCTCCCTTCGGCGGCGGGATGCGCGCCACGACCGCCTCGAGCACCTCGCGCACGCCCTGGCCGGTCTTGCCGCTGGCGAACAGGGCGCCGCTGCAGTCCAAGCCAACTACCTCTTCAATCTCGTTGGCGACGCGGTCCACGTCGGCGGAGGCGAGGTCCACCTTGTTCAAGACCGGGATCACCTCGAGGTTGTTCTCGATGGCCAGGTAGGCGTTGGCCACCGTTTGGGCTTCCACGCCCTGCGTCGCGTCCACCACCAACAGGGCGCCCTCGCAGGCGCGCAGGCTGCTCGACAC
Source organism: Pseudomonadota bacterium (assembly GCA_023411445.1). Lineage (GTDB taxonomy): Bacteria > Myxococcota_A > Polyangia > Polyangiales > Polyangiaceae > PMG-095. The sequence goes on along the minus strand of JAEYOT010000235.1, from coordinate 630 downwards.
CTCGTAGTTGAAGTCCACGTGTCCGGGCGTGTCGATCAGCTGCAGCTGATACACTTCGCCGTCCTGCGCGCGGAACTTGAGCCGCACGGACTGCGCTTTGATCGTGATGCCGCGCTCACGCTCCAGCTCGAGCTTGTCCAAGAACTGATCGACCTGCTCGCGCTGCGTGATGGCGCCCGTGACGTCCAAGATGCGGTCCGCCAGCGTGCTCTTCCCGTGATCGACGTGGGCGATGATGGAGAAGTTTCTGATCTTGCTGGGGTCGGTGGGCATGAGAGGACAGAGCGTGGCCGGCTGGGGGAACCGCCGCGGCGCCAAGCGCGGAGGCGGACGCGCGGCTGTCTAGCGCCGAGCGCGGGGCGCGACCAGCGGCATGAGCGGGGCCTACTTCTTCGCGGCTTTGACCGGCGCGGCGTCCGTCAGGCTCATTTGTCCGGGCAGCGCGTGCTCGTAACGCTTCAGCACCAGGTCGATCCCTTCCCGGATGTACACCGCCACCGGCACCTTCGTCCGGTCGTGCAGGAGGCGCAGCTTATCGCTCTGCTCCTGCGTGATGTAGACGGTGGTTGAGATCTTGTTGCGTGACATGCCGCCGGAATTACCAGCCGTTACAATAGATGCCCCTACACG
>JAEYOT010000219.1 GCA_023411445.1 Pseudomonadota bacterium | reverse complement strand
GGCCGCGTCATCCAGCGGCAAGGAGGCGCGCAGCATCTGCCTCGTCGTCTCCGGCTGCAGCGGCTGCACCTCGATCACGGTGCCATCCATCACGTCCCGCAGCTGGCGCAGGCGCTCGGCGGCCGGCGTGCCGAGCGCTACGTCTTCATGACGCGCGGTGGCCACCATCACGATCTTGACGTCCGTCTCCTCGTTGTGGATGCGGATGAAGCCCTCGAACGTGGCCGGGCCGCCGTTGTGCAAGTCATCCAGCCAGAAGAGCAGCGGGCGGCCGGCGGAGATCTTCCGCAGCGTGTAGCGGATGACCATGCGGCGCGTCTCCAGCGTATCCAGCGTGAAGCGGATACCGGAGGGACCGATCGGCTGATCGCTGGAGGAGCCGCCCACCGGGCGCATCCACTCGGCGGCGCCCGCGACCCAGGCGCGGCCGTTCTTGTCGTCACGCCGCACGCGCCAGCGCTCGAGCAATGAGCGCTCGATCGTGTCGCGATCCGTGCGCTCGAAGTTGTAGTAGTGAGCGGCGGCGCCGAGCATGCCGTCCACCGAGCTGCGCAGCTTGCGGTAGCGCGCGCGCAGCGGCACCATCGTGCCCTGCTCGTGCATCGTCTCGCACAGCCACTCCGCTAGGCGGCTCTTGCCGCAGCCGGCGGGGCCGACCAAAATCACCAAGCGGTGCGGCGGGCCGACGCCGTTGACCATCTCTTCACAGATGGCCTGCAGCTTCTTGCGCTCCTCTTCGCGCCCCACGAGCGGGCTCGGGCGGATGCTGAGCAAGCCGGGCGCATGCTCGGGCGCCGGCGCCAAATCCGGGTTTGGCCCGCGCGTACCGGTGCGGCGGGTGGGCGCGGCAGCCTGCACGTCGGAGGCCCGCGCGATGGACGGAAACTCCCACACCTTGGGCAAGAGCGACGGCTTGAGCTTCTGCCATTCGCGCCGCGCCTCCGCCGCGTACTCGTAGCGATCCCACGGCTTTTTCTGCAAGAGCGTGGTGACGAAGCCAGTCGTCTCCTCGGGCGCTTCGATCGCGAGCTTGAGCTTGGGCACGCGATCGAACGCGTGCACGCGCAATAGCTCCTTCGACTCACCCGTGAACGGCGCGTGACCGGCCAGCAGCCGATACAGGATGCAGCCGAGCGCGTACAAGTCCGTCGCGCCGCACACGTGGTGCATCTCGTGCTGGATCTGCTCGGGCGCCATGTAGCCCGGCGTGCCGGCGCCAGCGTGCGGCGCAAACTCCATCGCCTTGCTGCCATCCAGCCGCTCGTCGTGCGCGTCCTGGCGCAGCCAGGCCAAGCCGAAGTCCAGCACGTGCACGCGCGGTCGCTCGCCGTCCAAGCGCTCTACGAGCACGTTGGAGGGTTTGAGATCGCCGTGGACGATGCCGCGCGCGTGAGCGTGCGCGAGCGCGGACAGGATCTGGTCCACCACCACCCAGATCAGCGGAAACTTGATGCGAGCGTGCGCCAGCTCGTGCAGCGACGCGCCGGAGACGAGCTCCATCGCCAGGTAGGGCGAGCCGTCGCGCAACTGGCCGAAATCGTGCGCCTTGACGATGTTGGGGTGGTCCAGGGCCGCCAGCGCGCGCGCCTCTTTGTAGAACCACATCACGTAGTCGTGCGCGAGGTTGCCGGGCGGCGGGATCACGCGCTTGACCGCGACCTGCTCGCCGCTCGCCTGATCGCGGCAGCGGTAGACGATGCCCATGCCGCCTTCGCCGAGCACGCTCAGCACTTCGTAGCGGTTGGCGATGACGTGACCGGGCAGGACCGGCGTGCTGGTCGCAGCGCGGGTCGAATCTTCCGAGAACACCGCAGCCGCCGAGGGGATGCTCGGGGGCGCACTATCGGGATCGCGCGGGGCGTCCAGTATTTCTTCGTCGGCCACTAGTTGGGGATCCGTCTTCGGTGCGGGCTTCTCGCGTTCAGGCTTGGTCGCGTTCTTCTGCGCTGTTGGAGCGGCTAGCTCCGCGGCATCGGCCCGCGTGCGACGGTCCGAAGAACCGTGAAGCAGCTTCTGCTGCTGCGGGTTCTCCAGTTGGCTGCTTCGCGCCATCGCACCGGCGTGAGTTTAGCCACCTGCCACCCCACGTCGAGACTCACGCGGTCAGGAAAAGACCCGGCACTGTCCACCGGGCGTCCGTTCGCCGCTGAAGCCGGGGCGGAACTTGAATTCCTTTGGAGTTACCTTGAGTTATCTTCATGTGGCGCGGGCTCGGGCCGGGCGGTACTCTCCGCCACCCCTATGGCCCCATCCAAGCTCGTTGACCCCTCCCTCGCCGAACGTGACCCCGAGATCGCTCGTCTGATCAAAGAGGAGGAGGTTCGCGAAACCGTCAAGCTACGGCTCATCCCGAGTGAGAACTACGCGTCGCGCGCGGTGCTCGAGGCCACCGGCTCGATCCTGACCAACAAGTACTCGGAAGGCTACGCTGGCAAGCGCTACTACGAAGGCCAGCAGATCATCGATCAGGTGGAAGAGCTGGCGGTGTCGCGCCTCAAGGCGCTGTTCGGCGCGGAGCACGTCAACGTGCAGCCCTACAGCGGCAGCCCCGCGAACCTCGCCGCGTACCTCGCGTTCTGTAACGCAGGCGACACGATCATGGGCCTGGGCCTGCCGAGCGGCGGCCACCTCACTCACGGCTCGCACGTGAGCATCACCGGCCGCTACTTCAAGGCCGTCGGCTACAACGTGAGCCAAAGCGACCACCGCATCGATTTGGCCGAGGTGCGCGCGCTGGCCAAGGAGCACAAGCCGAAGCTGATCTGGTGCGGCACCACCGCCTACCCGCGTCAGCTGGACTTCGCCAAGTTCCGCGAGATCGCCGACGAGGTCGGCGCCAAGCTGTGCGCCGACATCGCTCACATCGCCGGCTTGGTCGCCGGCGGCCAGCACCCCTCGCCGGTGGGCATCGCCGACGTCGTGACCAGCACCACGCACAAGACGCTGCGCGGACCGCGCGGCGGCATCGTGATGTGCAAGGCGGAGCACGCCAAGGACATCGACCGCGCCGTGTTCCCGGGTCTGCAAGGCGGCCCGCACAACCACACCACCGCCGGCATCGCAGTCGCTGCCAAAGAAGCGGCGACGCCCGAATTCAAGCAGTACGCCGCGAATGTGGTGAGCAACGCCAAGGTGCTGGCCGAGGGCCTGCTCAGCAAGGGCTTCTCCTTGATCACCGGCGGCACCGACAACCACCTCATCTTGCTGGATCTGCGCAACAAGAACGTGACCGGCAAGGTGGCGGCCAAGGCGCTGGACCGCGCTGGCATCGTCGGCAACTACAACTCGATCCCGTTCGACCCGCGCAAGCCCTTCGATCCGTCGGGCTACCGCATCGGCACGCCGTCCATCACGTCGCGCGGCATGGGCAAGGACGAGATGCTGCGCCTCGCAGGCTGGATGGATCAGGTCGTGAGCAACGTGGGCGACGAGCAGCTGCTGGACAAGGTCGCCGCCGAGGTGGCCGAGCTCTGCAAATCCTTCCCCGCGCCCGGCATCCCGGTTTGAGCTGCGGGCCAACCCGAAGG
>JAEYOT010000187.1 GCA_023411445.1 Pseudomonadota bacterium | reverse complement strand
GCCTCACCCCGACGCCTGCCACGAGCTTCGAGAGCGACGACCTGCGCACGGAAGGCGCGCTCGCCGGTTGGATGGCCGCGGTGGGCGAGGCGCCGCAGGAGCGCGTGCAGCGCAAGCTGGCCGAAGCCGCGGAGCACAACAGGAAGGCCGCGAACCGCGCGCTCTTGCCGACGTTGGCCGGCTCCGCGCAGGAGCGCATCACCAACGCCAGCGGCTTCGGTGGCCGCACCGCCACGTACACCCTGCAGCTCGTCTTGTCGTGGCGGCTGGACTACGCCACCGTCGCCGGTAGAGACGCGCAGAGCGCAGCGCTCGAGGTGCAGCGCGTCCGTATCGAGCGCACGCGGCGCGCGACGCAAGACGCGGTGTTCGACGCCTTCCAGCGCGTGCAAGCAGGCTTGGCCAAGAGCCGCGCCGCGCGCGCGCAAGCCACCGCGGCTGAGCGCGCCGCCGAGCTGTCCGCGGATCGCTACGGCGCCGGCGTCGCCACCCAGCTGGACGTCACGCAAGCGCAGCGCGACGCCTTCCTGGCCAACGCCGCAAAGATTCAAGCAGACGCCGACCTAGCCTACGCCCGCGCGGCCCTTCGCCTGGCCGCGGGCGTTCCTCTCTCCGACCGGCGCCCGCGCTGAGCACAGCCATGAACCGAACCATCTCCCTCCTATCCTTCCCAGCCCTGCTCCTCACCCTCTGCCTGGTCGGCTGCAACGGCCAATCCGCCGAGGCCGCCTCTGGGCCCAGCGAGCCACCGGCGGTAGCGGTGCAGTCCGAGCCCGCCCGCGTGCAAGAGGTTCCGCGCACGCTGCGCTTGACCGGCACGCTGCGAGGCGATCGCGAGACCGACCTGGCGGCGAACGCCAACGGCCGCGTGCTCTCGACCTCCGTCGAGCGCGGTGAGCAGGTCAAGCCTGGCCAGGTGCTGGCGAAGCTGGACACGCGCGCCGCCGCGCTCTCCGCCGCGGAAGCCCGCGCGCAGGTCGACAGCACGCGCGCTCAGGAGGAACAGGCTCGGCTGGAGTGCGATCGCTACGAGCAGCTCAAGGCCAAGGGCGCGATCACGGACATCGAGTACCAGCAGAAGATCACGCAGTGCCGCACCCTGCCGCTCAACGTGCAGGCCGCGTCCGCGCGCGCGGCCTTGGCGGCGCAGAACGTGGGCGACGGCCTGATCCGCGCGCCGTTCGCCGGCATCGTCACCGAGCGCTTCATCGAGGTCGGGCAGTACCTGCGCCAGGACTCACGGGTGGTCACGATCGTGTCCGCGGATCCGCTCCGGCTGCAGATAGCGGTGCCGGAGGCGCAGGTCGCGAACGTTAAGGAGGGCGCGACGGTGAGCTTCGCGGTCGCGGCTTTTCCGAACAAGCGCTTCTATGGTCAGGTGCGCTTCGTGGCGGGCGCGCTGCGCTCCACGACTCGAGATCTCGTCGTCGAAGCCGTCGTGCCGAACCCCGAGCGGCAGCTCTTGCCCGGCATGTTCGCGGACGTGTGGTTGGTCATCGGCTCGGAGAAAATGCCCACCGTGCCGAAGGCGGCCGTGCTGCGGCAGGACGACCAGGCGCGCGTGTTCGCCGTCGTCGACGGGCGCTTGCAGGAGCGGGTGGTCGCGCTGGGACCCGAGGTGGGGGACCGGGTGGCCATCTCCCGCGGGGTGCTTGAAAACGACAACGTCGTCGTGTCTCAGCTGAGCGAGCTGGCCAACGGCCAGCGCGTGCGCTGAGCGCTGAGAGGTAGCCTAACATGCAGTGGTTAGCCCAGGTCTGTGTCCGCCGCCCCGTCTTCGCGGGCGTGCTCATGCTCGTGATCGTCGTGCTCGGCGGCGTGGGCTACACGCGGCTCGGCCTCGATCAGTTCCCCAACATCGACCTGCCGTTCGTGCTGGTCACCACCACGCTCGAGGGCGCTGCGCCGGAGGAGGTGGAGACGGACATCAGCGACAAGATCGAGGGCGCCGTCAACACCATCGACGGCATAGACGAGCTGAGATCGACCTCCAGCGAAGGCTTCTCGCAGGTGGCGATCGCCTTCAAGATCGACAAACCCTCGGATGTTGCCGCGCAGGACGTGCGCGACAAGGTGAACAACATCCTGCGCGATCTGCCGCGCGGTATCGATGCTCCGATCGTGAGCAAGATCGATCCAGAGTCCGCGCCGGTTCTGCTCGTGGCGCTGCGTTCACGCGAGCCGATCCGCGAGGTGACGGAGATCGCGGACAAGCGGGTGCGCCGGCAGATCGAGAGCATCTCCGGCGTGGGCCAGGTCACGATCGTCGGCGGCCGTGGCCGGCAGATTCACGTGCGAATGGATCCGGTCAAGCTGCGCGCCTACAACTTGAGCGCGGTGGACGTGCAGCGCGCGCTGGCGTCGCAGAACCTGACCACGCCCGGCGGCAGCGTCGACACTGGGCCGCAAGCCATCACCTTGCGCATCGCCGGTCGGGTGACGACGGTGGACGCGCTGGAGCGCATCGTGCTCCACGACGACGCTGGGCACGTCGTGCGGCTCTCGGACGTGGCGTCGGTGGAGGACGGCGAGGAGGAGTTGACCAGCATCGCTAGCTACGACGGCGAGCGCACGGTCGTGCTCTCGGTGCGTAAGCAGTCAGGCACCAACACGGTGCAGGTCGTGGACAACGTTCTGAAACAGCTTGAGGAAGTGAAGAAGACGCTGCCTCCGCAGATCAAGCTGGAGGTCATCCGCGATAACTCCGCTTCGATCCGCACCGGCGTGGGCGCCGTCAAGGAGCACTTGATCGTCGGCGCTTTGCTGGCGGCCGTGGTGGTGCTGCTGTTCCTCGGTAACGCGCGCAGCACCCTGA
>JAEYOT010000095.1 GCA_023411445.1 Pseudomonadota bacterium | reverse complement strand
GACGATCGCCATCGCGGCCCTGCTCTCGCGCGGCGAGGTCACGCTGCGTTCCAACTCGCCCTTACGCATGCCGCGCTTCGTCGCGTTCTTGCGGGAGATCGGGGCCGCCGCCGAAGAAGGCCCGCAGCACCTGTTCGTGCGTTTTCCGCACGAACGCGGCGAGCTTGGCTGCGTCAGTCTCGAAGCCGGGTCCGAGCCTCTCTTCAGCAGTGATTGGGTCACCTTCGCCGCGCTCCTGCTCGCGACGCGCTCACGCGGTACGAGCGAGCTGAGCGACAACGTTTTTCTCAAGCGCTTTCAATTCACCGAAGCCTTGCCGGGGCGGGCCTCGCTCGCGATCTCGACGACTGCTGGCCGGCGAGCGGGGCGGGCGGCGGCAATCGCGCGCATCGACGGCGCCCGCGACGTCGTGTTACCCGGCGGCGAGCCCAGCCCCTGTCCCGACATCCGCGGCACGGCCGCGCTCGCGCTCTCGGCGTTGGTCTCCAGCTCTCCAGTTCGAATTGCAGACGACTTCCAGCTAAGGCGCGGCTACGAGAACCTCGGTGCGGATCTCGAGGGGCTCGGCGTCGCGAAGGTGACGAGGACGACATGAAGCAGGTACTAGTAACGGGGGGGGCCGGGTTCATCGGCTCACACGTGGTGGATGCGTTGCTCGAGCGGCGTATGAAAGTGACGGTGCTCGACGACTTTTCGACAGGAAGCCTGAAAAATTTGGGCGAGGCGCCGCGCGCAGGTTTGACCGTCGTGCAGGGCGACATCGCCTCCCGAGCCGCGCACCGTCTCGTCGTCGAGCTGCGGCCAGACGCCATCCTGATGCTCGCGGCGCAACCGAGCGTGAAGGTCTCGATGCGCGACCCGACCCTCGACGCGCACACGAACCTGCTCGGCCTGGTGAACCTGTTGGAGGCGGCGCGGGCGACCTCGTGTCGCAAGGTCGTTTTCGCGTCGAGCGGCGGCACCATCTACGGGGACGTTTCGCCCGAGCGATTGCCGATTCAGGAGCACGAGCCGCGCCGAGCGTGCTCGTTCTACGGGCTGACCAAGCTGACGGCGCTGTCGTACTTGGAGCTGTATCGCGAGCACTTCGGGCTCAACTACGCCGCGCTCGCGCTGGGCAACGTCTATGGGCCGCGCCAATCTCCCGATGGTGAAGCGGGTGTGATCGCCATCTTCGCGAAGCGGATCTTGAACGGCGAGCCGTGTGTCGTGAACGGCGACGGGCTCACGACGCGCGACTACGTCTACGTCACCGACGTAGCCAATGCGTTCGTCGCCGCGTTGGAGCGAGGCAGCGGGCTGATCAACCTGGGCACCGGCCAGGAAGCCTCCGTTCTCGAGATCCACGCGCAGCTCTCGCGCTCGGCCGGCAGCTCTCGAGCGCCAAACCTCGGGCCGGCCTTACCGGGAGAAGTCCGCCGCGTGAGCCTCGACCCACGACGTGCCGCAGCAGAGCTCGGCTGGGCACCGACCATGGCGCTGGGCGCCGGTATCGATCGCGTCCTGTCGTGGATGCGTGAGCAGCATCTACGAACCGAGGTGGCGTGAGCCATGTCCATGAATCAGCAACGTGACCTGCTACAAGGCGTCCGTGCTCTGTTCGTCGACGCCGGGGGCGTGCTGCTGCGACCAGACGCCGGCCGCATTCGTGCGCTCTACACCGACGCGCAGGCGCCGACGGACGAAGCCATCGATCGCGCCCTCTACGTGCACGGCAAGGCGGGGGCGGGTCTCGGTCCCGGCGACGACGACGACAAGTTCGTGGTGGATTTCGCCCTTTCCGCGGGTTTGTCGCACGAGCTGATCGAGCAGCGTTTCGAAGACCTGAGAGACATCGTGCTGTTCTCTCCCTGGGTTGCGCGCCATCCGGAGCAAACTTCCCGCGCGCTGTCGACCTTGGCTCGAGGACTGGAGCGCATCGTGATCGTCTCGAACACGGAGTATGGGGGCGTCCGCGAGTTGCTCGCAGAGCTTTCGATCTGTCAGGTGGGCGCTGGCGCCGGCGTGCCGGTCGCACTCGTCATCGACTCCGCCGAGATCGGGATCCACAAGCCTGACCCGGAAATCTACCGCTATACCGCGGCATCCATCGGTATACCGATCGAGCGCTGTGCCTGCGTCGGAGACTCGATCCGTAACGACGTCGATGCCGCCATTCGTGCCGGCGCGCGTGGCATTCATTTCGCTCCCTATGGGTCGTGTCCGAGCGACGCACATCCGCACGTCGGCTCTCTCTCCGAGCTCGCGAAGGAGGTGACACATGCATGAAAAGACTTCTTTTGGCCAGGTCGCGCTGATCGGGTTCGGTCGTATCGCAGAGGTCCTCTACGCACCCTACGTCCGGCAGCGCTTCGCGTCGGTGGCGGTGTGCGAGCCCAACCCCGAGCGCCACGTCGCGATTCGCTCGCTCCTGCCGGGCGCAAACGTCGTCGGCTCCCTCGAAGAGTTGGGCTCGGCACCCGACAGCGGCTGCGTCGCTCTGAACCTGGTGCCGGCGCCGAGCCACGCCGAGACCACACGCAAGCTCCTCCGTCAAAGTTGGCACGTCTTCTCGGAGAAGCCCGCGGCGTCGTCACCCGACGAATGGCGTAGCCTTCTCGGCGAGGCGTCGAGAGTGAACCGGGTATTCGTTTCTGCGCCGGTGACTCCGTATCTACCCGCCGTAGAGCGCCTGCAGCGCGCCGTGCGCGAGCGAGCGCTCGGCGAGATCGGCGAGATTCATGCGACGTTCTTCGCCGCTGGCCCCGCACGTCGCGGCTACGTCGACGAATCGCGGCGCTGGTTCTTCGGTCCCGACTCCTGCGTCGTGCGAGACCTGGCGCCGTACCCGGTGTCTGCGTTGGTGCGCGTGGCGGGCGTCCCGTCAGAGTTCAATTGGTGTTAGCGCGCCTGCAGCTTGAGTCTCTGGCTACGCTCGCATAGCCGACTGCGTGATGTACATCCGAGCGCAGCGCTGGCTGGGCGCCGCCGACGAGGTGTAGGGGGCGAGGCGGTGATGCGGGCCCTTGGAATCACGGGGAGCCGTGACGGTCGTGGTGGTGGCGCTCCGGGACGAGTAGGGGTCGCGGTGCAAAGGAGAGCACGAGCCGAGCAAAGGTAGCGGAGAGGGCGTGTCTTTGGACGGGCCCGCCCCCTCCGCCGTGCTGCGCATCCACCGTAGAGAAGACACTCAGCGCGCAGAGATTCGTCGCAAGTCCGCTCGGGATCAAGGCCTGGAGCGAAGCGACGCCTGGTTGCGCAGACGCGCGTCCGGGGGCGTGCCCGTGCTGTGGAGCCGCAGGGCAGCCGATCGGTGGCCCTCTGGTGATCGTGGGACACGGGGTCGTGGCCCGGCAGGTGCGTGGCCCGGCGGGGCCGGGGCGTGCTCCAGAGGAGCGGCTTTTGTTGCTGCGGCGCTACCGCTGCCGGGCATGCGCGGCGGTGCTGCTGGTGGGGCCGAGGGGACTGCTCCGACGCCGCTGGTACAGCGCTGGGGCGGTGGGACTGGCGCTGCTGAGCTACGGCGCGGGCGAGAGCAGCGCGAGCGTCCGAGCGCTGACGAGCCCCTCGCGCTCGGTGGGAAGCTCGGCGGTCGAGCACTGGGTGACGCTGCGGCGCTGGGTCGAGGCGGCGCGGAGCGGGATGCTCTTCGCCATAAGCGGGCTCGAGGCGTGCGCGCGGCGCAGCGTGGCGCGACAGGTCGCTCAGGTGCTCGCAGCTCGCGCGGGACGTGATCTGGGGGAAGCTCTGGCCGCGAAAGTCTTCGTCGGCGCGGCGATCGCGGCGTGATCGCCTTCACCTCGGGGCGCGCGTCGCCCCCCCCGCGGGGCG
>JAEYOT010000006.1 GCA_023411445.1 Pseudomonadota bacterium | reverse complement strand
CACCTGCGCCGCCGCCACCTGCGCCGCCGCCGCCACCAGCGCCGCCCATGCCGCCCATGCCGCCACCACCCATGAGGGTGCCGGTGAACTTGATGTCATCCACCGTGACGTCGATGTCGTAGGGGGTCCCGCCTTCTTCTTCCCAGGAGAGCGCCCACTCGACGCCCATGATGTCACTGCCGTCAATCGTGGCGACCGGCAGACCTTCCAGGAGCTGCGCCCACGTCACCGAGACCTCACCGCCGCCCTCGGGAACGTCAACGTTGACGCGACCCGGCTGGCAGTAGGTCCACACGTCGCCATCGGGATCGGTTCCCGGCGGGAGCGGGCAGGCGCCCTTCATGTACGTCGGATGGATGGCCGTGTTGGCGTTCGTCTGCACGCGGAAGCTGACGCTCATCGAGGGGCCGACGTTGCCCGTAATGTTGAAGGAGATGCCCGTAGCGCCGGCGCCGGCAGCGTCCAGACAAGCGTTGAGGTAGATGCCGAAGCCCGAGTAGGTGGCGATGTTGCCCTTGACGTTGAGCGCCTTGTTGGTCACGTCCACCGTCAGCGTGGCGGGGTAGACGTACGTGCCGCCCGGGAAGGGTGTAGCGAAGGTAACCTGCCCGGCGTTGGTCGCGTCCGGCGTGGTCATCTCGAAATCCTGAAGCACGTTTGCCGTCGGCTTCTGTCCGCCGCACTTGAAGCCCTCGGTGCCACTGCCGCCGCTGCCGCCGGAGCCTTCCGCTGAGCCCGCCGTGCCCGAGCCGGCCGTACCGGAGCCCGCCGTGCCGCTGCCGCCCATGCCCGCGCCGGCCGTGGAGGTGGTGCCGGCCACCGACTGGGTGCCTGCTTGACCGGAGCCCGTACCGCCGGTGTTGCCACTGCCCGTATCATCGCTGCTGCAAGCACCGATGGTGCCGACGGCCACGACCAGACCAAACCCGAAATAACGAGAAGCTTTAAACATATGAGCAGTCCTCCGGGCCGACGGCATCGGCCAGCGGCCTGGACTATGCGCGACGAGGTGTGCCCTGTCGAGCGGTTTTGTGGAACCAGTACCACAAAACCTGATCAGGAATATTACGCAGGATTTAGGTGTCGATCGATGTCTGCTGGAATCGAATCCAGCGCGTTGGACGATGGCGCAGCGCGCCGCGCCTGCTCCTCCTCTAGTGCATCGTGTCACGAACGCTCGTTTTGGTTCGGCCGGTTTCCGAACTGATACAGCCGCGCCTACTTCTCGGGCTCGGCGGGCGGCAGGCGGCGCAAGTCGTCCCAAGCCAACGCCTGCGAGTGAGGCGTGAGCACCGGCACCGGTGGGCGCACGCTGAACCACGGCGTGGCCTTGCCCGGGCGCACTACGTGAACGCTCTCCGCGGGGTTGCGCGCCTGGCCCAGCAAGGCCACGCGCTCGCCGCTCGGTTTCTCTGCCAGGTCCAGCACGATGGCGACGTGATTGGGGGCTCTCGACTGGAGGAAGAAGTCGCCAGGGACGAGCTCTTTCGGGTCGCTCACCACGGTGGAGCGCGCGGCGAGCGCGGTGCTGTTGGCCCAGTTGAACACGGCGTCGAGGTAGCGACGGAACTCGGCGTAGGTGAGCTCGCTCGGCTGCGCTTCCTTGATCACCCAGAACACGTTGGGACCATTCGGGAGCAGGCGCTGCCCTTTCTCCCAGCGCGAGAGCGGCATGTTGAGCTTGGTCGCGCTCGAGTAGCTGATGCGGGCCTTCTCACCCTTGGACCACAGGTACTCGGCCTGCAGGCGAATGATCACGTCCGAGCTTTGCTGCAGGTCCGCGTTGCCGGTGTCGATCGCGATCACGCCGGCGAGGTAGTCATCGTCGCCGGCGAGTGACTCCTTGCCGTCGAAGGTGGTGACGGGCGTGCCCTCCGCCGCCAGCGGCAGCGAGCGCAGCCACTCCGCGAAGCTGCCCGGCTCGACCGCGACGCGGCTGTAGCCGGGCGGAGTGGGAAAGCGCTGCTCGAGCGTCGCCTCTGGCTTCGGGAACGGACGCTCGCCGTCGAGCCATGCGTAGCGCGCGGGATCGGGCGTGAACGTGACGGCTGGTGCTGCAGGCACCGGAGCGCTCGCAGCGGGGGCGCTGGCGGCGCTCGCGAGCGAAGACGCCGCTGTTGCCGGCGCGCTCACAGCGGGCGTGACGGAGGCGGAGCTCGGGGTGGCCTTGTTCGCCCTGCTTTCTGCCTTCTGACAGGCGTTGAGGGCCAGAAACAGGCCGAAAGCGCAGAGCTTGCGGGTCACGCACCGAAGTGTACAGGCCTTCCAGCGGCGACCCCGCATTTCTGGCAGCCGGGCCGGCTCGAAGCTAACCTATTGAAGTTACAGGGTCTAATTCTGGTTTCCCGGCATCTCGCCACCCGTGGTGTATACAAACCTTCCTCAATGCGACAGGCAACGGAGAGCCATGGGCCAGGCCGATAAGTGGCAGGAGCTCGAGCGAGTTCTATCGGGCGCGACTGACAAGGCGCACGTGATCTTGCTCGGCGGGCACCCCGATCCTGACAGCATCGGCAGCGCGCTCGCGCACAAGCGTTTGTGCGAGCGGCTCGGTGTGTCGGCGACGATCGCGCACGTGCTGCCGATCTCTCGCGCGGAGAACCGCGCGATGGTGAAGCTGCTCAACGTGCCGATGGTCAAGATGACGGACACGGACGAGCTCAACAACTTCGGCTACCTCTCGCTGGTCGACGCCAGCCAGAGTGAGTCGACCATCAAGCTGCCGGAGCACCTGCAGCTGCTCACCGTGGTGGATCATCACCGCCCGGCGGCGATCCCCAAGGCGCCGTTCGTGGACATCCGGCACGACGTGGGCGCGACCGCCACCATCTACGCGGAGTACAGCGAGCGCGGGCTCGTACCGTTCGGCGCCAACGGCAACGACGACAGCACCGTCGCCACCGCCATGTTCTTCGGTATCCAGACGGACACGGACGACTTCGCGTTCTCCACGCCGAACGACTTCCGCGCCGCCGCCTACCTGAAGCAGTTCTGCGACTCGGAGACGCTGAGCCGCGTCGGGCGCCGCACCCTGACGGCGGAGGTCATGGACGCGGTCGGCCGCGGCCTGCGCGACCTGGAGGTGGTGCGCGACTTCGCCTTGGCCGGCGTGGGCCGCGTCTCCGCCGCTAACCGCGACGCCATCCCGATGGCCGCGGATTTCATCCTGCGCCGCGAGGACATCGACACCGTGGTCGTTTACGGCGTGGTGGAAGATCGCATCGACGGCAGCCTGCGCACGCGGCGCGCCTCGGTCGACCCCGCTGCGTTCATGCAGAACGCCTTCGGTGACGACAGCCAGGGCCGCCCGTACGGCGGCGGCCGCGCCGACATGGGCGGCTTCCGCGTCCCGCTCGGCTTGCTCGCGGAGAGCGAAGACGAGGAGACGCTGTGGGCGCTGGTGAAAGACGTGGTGCGTCAGCGCGTCGCGCGCGTGGTGCCTGAGCTGGAGCGGCTCGAGAAGCGTAAGGACTGAGCTAGCGCTCGTGGCGCTTGGGATCGAAGGCGGCGTCCAGCTCCTCCTCGATCTGGCGCTCTAGCTCCAGCTCGAGATCGCTCTCTGCATCGAATGCGGCAGCGTCGTCCGCTACGCGCTGCCGTGGCGGCGGCGCAGAGCGCTCTGGCAGGCTCTCTGGCTCCGGGCCGCCGAGCAGCTGGTGGTTGATGTGCTCGCGCGCACGTGCGAGCCCGCGGCGCCCCGCGCGACCGATCTCAATCATGCGCCGCCCGCGCTCCGCCATGCGCTCTCCGGCCACGACCGTGAGCAGCGTGAACAGCGCTGGCAGCAGCACCTGAAACAGCAGAAACGTCGCCAGCGAGGCCACCCGCAACGCCAGCAGCACGAAGTAGCCCAGCACCACGCCTGGTGGCACCCGACGGCCCGGGCGACGCCAGGCACGGCGCTGCTCGCGCCGCGCTTGGCGCTCCGCTTTGCGCGCTGCCTTGCGCTCGCGTCGGTTTTGCTTGCGCGTCGCTCCGAAGTCCTCAGCGTCGTCGAACCGAGACTGGCTCGCGCGCGCGCGGCGCGCCTGCTTCGTCTCCTGCGCCGAGCCATGCGGGGGCTCACCGCTGCGCACGCCAGCCTGCCGCAGCGCCGCGGAGACCGACGTGGCGCGGCGATCCGGATCCGGCTCGAGCATGCTGCGCAGCGCGGAGACCAGCCGGCGATCGCCGCCACGGAGCGCGCTCTCCACGTCGATGGCCAGGCCCTTGTGCGGCAGATCCTCCGGCTCTTGACCGGTGAGCAGGCTGAGCGCTGTGGCGGCCACCGCGTACACGTCGCTGCCGGGCGCCGCGCGGCCCTGAAACTGCTCGGGCGCCATGAAGCCGAAGGTGCCGACCACGGTGCTGCCCCCTTCCGGCTTCAGCCGGTCACGGACGGAGCCGAAGTCCACCAAGCAGTAGGAGCCATCCGGCCTGAGGATGACGTTGCTGGGCTTGATGTCCCGGTGCACCACGGGCGGCGCCTGGCCGTGCAGGTAGCGCAGGCACTCTCCTGCTTCCTCCAAGAAGCGGACAACCTGCTGCTGGTCCAAGCGAGCGCCTCGCTTGCGGCGCGCCGCGAGCGTCTCGCCCTCCACCTTGTCCATCACGAGGTAGAGCGCGCCGTCTTCCTCGAAGTGCTCGATGTAGCGCGGCAGGGCGCGGTGACGCAGCGTGGAAAGCACCATCGCCTCACGCTCGGCCAGCTCCACGTCCTTCCAGGAGCGGGCGCCGCGGATGACGAAGCGCTTGATCGCGACCGGGCGCCCTTCACGCTTGTCCACGCAGTCCAGCGTCTCGCCCTGCGAGCCGGCGCCGAGCGAGCCCGTGACGACGTAGCGCCCGCCGCCCAGCTCCGTGGCCGGCGCCTGACTGTGCGAATGGATTGAGGAATTCGGGCTAGGGCTCGTCATGAGCCCAGCCCCCGCTGCTCAGCCGGTGTTGCGCATACCCTGGGCAATACCGTTTAGCGTGGTCCCTAGCGCCTGATCCAGCAAGGGGCGCTCGGGATGATCTTCCGGCAAGGTCCGCTTCTTCTTCAACAGGCTGACCTGCAGCAGGCTCAGGGGGTCAACGTAGGGGTTTCGCAGGCCGAGCGAGCCCTGCAAGAAGCGGTGGTCTGCCAAAAGATCTCGACCCCGAATGGTGTTCAGGCAGCGCACGGTGCGCAAAAAGTCCTGCTCGATTTCGGCGGTGACGGCTGCGTTGCCGCCCAGCTCCTTTACGTACAGCTTGGCGATCTCTAGGTCCGCCTTGGCGCAGACCATCTCGAGCTTGTCCAACAAGTCCCCGAAGAAGGGCCAGGAGCGAGCCATGTCCTTGAGCAGCTGCTCGCCGCCCGGCTGGTTCATCATGTTTTCCAGCGCTTGTCCGGCGCCGAGCCAGGCCGAGACCATCAGGCGCATCTGCGTCCAGCCGAAGTTCCACGGAATGGCGCGGATGCCGGCCATCGTCCCGGCGCCGCGCTCGCGGTAAGCCGGACGCGAGCCGAAGTGCACGTGCGTCAGCTCGCGCACCGGTGTGGCGGTGAGGAACAGCTCGAACACGGCGGTCTGGTCGTGCACCAGCCTGCGGAAGGCGACGCGCGACTGCTCGCTGAGCTGCTCCATCGCGCTGCGGAAGCGCACCTCCGTGCCTGCCGGCAGCCCTTCGCGCCAATCCGAGAAGTGCGCCATCAGCGAGCCCGTGAGCATCACCTCCAGGCTGCGCTCCGCGATCGAGGGCAAGCCGAACTTCTGCGAGATGATCTCGCCCTGCTCGGTGATCTTGATCTTGCCGCTGAGCGTGTTCGGCGGCAGCGCCGTGAGCGCGCGATAAACCGGCGAGCCACCGCCGCGCCCGACCGTGCCGCCGCGCCCGTGAAACAGGCTGAGCGACACGCCGCTCTCCTGCGCCACGGCGGCGAGCAGCTCTTGGGAGCGATAAAGCTCCCAAGAGGCCGCTACCACGCCCACGTCCTTGGCGGAGTCCGAGTAGCCGAGCATGATCTCTTGGTGCATGCCGCGCGCCTTCAGTTGGCGCGCGTACACCGGATCTTTCACCAGCTCCGCCAGCACCTTGGGCGCGTTGGCCAGATCCGCCTGCGTCTCGAACAGCGGTACCACGTCCAAGCGTGAAAATGGCGGGTTGGCGGCGAGGTCGCACAGGCCGACCTCGCGCGCGAGCAACAGCACGCGCAGCAAGTCCTCCGCCTTGCGGCACATGCTGATGATGTACGTGCTGGCGGCGCGCTCACCAAACTCGTCCTGCACCTGGCGCATGGTACGGAACACGTTGACGACCTTCGTCGCTTCTTCGTCCAGCGTGGTGTGCGGCGAGAGCAGCGGGCGCTTGCCAAGCAGCTCGCGTCGCAGCCCAGCGTCGTCCAGCTTGCCCACGTCCACGCTGGTCGCGATGGCGTCCACCGTGCGCGTGTGCGTCTCCGAGTCGTCCCTCAGATCCAGGTAGTAGCCGGCGAAGCCTAGCGTCTCCACTTGGGCGACCAGCGGCTCGATCAGGCTGCGCACGGCGTGCTCGGCGCCCCCAGCTCGCACCGCCTTCTCTACCAGCCGTAGGTCCGCCAAGAGCTCCTCGGCGCTGGTGTACGCGCCCTCCAGCCGCTCCGGGCGGTTGGCGTCGCGTGCCGCCACCTCCTGCCGCGTCGCCTCCAACCTGCCGGCGATGAAGCTGAGCTTGAGCCGCAGCGGCTCGTTGGCGTTGCGGCGTCGGTTCTTCTCCCACGCCTGCGGCAAGAGCGGCTTGTCGCGCTCCAGCGACTCCAGCAGCTCGGGCGGGGGCGTGGCGATGCGATCGGAGATCGACAGCCGCGAGACTAGCCCGTCCACCTTCTTGACGTAGTGACCGAGGATGGCGTGCGCGTTGCGGCGCGCCGCCGCCAGCGTGATCTCCGGCGTGACGAAGGGGTTGCCGTCGCGGTCGCCCGCTACCCAGCTGCCGAGCGGCACCTTGAGCGTCACGTTCAGCTCTTCGCCGAACACGTCGCGGAAGGCGTTGCTGGCGGCTTCGCCCACCTCGGCCGAGGCGTCCAGCAAGCGATCCTCCAGGTACCAGATCACCTGGCTGACCTCGTCGAGCACGCTCGGGCGGTTGCGGCGCACCTCGTCGGTCAACCACAGGAGCTCGATCTCGCCTTCCACGTGCTCCTCGAGCCGGCGTAGCTCGCCAGCAGAAGCGCGCTCGCGGCTGAGCAGCGCGTCAGCCAGGCGCGCTTGCAGCTCCAGCAGCGTGCGGCGCGTGGCCTCGGTAGGGTGCGCCGTCAGCACGGGTCGCACCTCGAGCGTCGCGAGGTAGGAGCGCAGCTGTGAGGCCGTCTTGCCACGGCGCTTGAGCTCTTCGAACGCCCACAGCGCGCTGGCCGGCTGCGCTGCGTGAGGCGACGTGCCCTCGGCGGTGGCGTAGCTCTGACGCCGACGCACGCGGTGCACCTGCTCGGCGGTGTTGATCAGGAAGAAGAAGACCGTGAACGCGCGCGCGGTGGGCGCCGCGACATCGAACGGCAGCTCGTCCACCTTGCGGAGCAGCTCCTGCAGCGAGGGGGCCGTCGGATCGCCGCGGCGGCGGGCGCGACACGCGACTCGCAGGTCTTCCACGGCGCGGAACACGGCGTCGCCCTGGAGGCGTTGGATGACCCGCCCCAGTAGGCTCGCGAGCCATCGCATGTCGTCTTGCAGGGCGCGGTCTTCGGGGCGAGGGTCGGCAGGTTTCACGAGTTTCGGTTTCGCACGGACAGCGCCGGATCAGCAAGGCCTGGCGACGCCGGTACAGCGCGGTTTTCTCGCCGCGCTCGCGGCCAGGAGCCCTGACGGCGGCAGAGTTTGCACGAGACTTTTCGAGCCGAAACGGCTCCGACGCACCGCCGTTACAGTCGGGCGGTCCGAAGGCCCGTCATTGTACCCCCTGGGCCCCAGCGGTACCCTAACCGGAAGTGGCCTTTCCTCGCTTCCTGGAGGCGCTGGACTTCGCAGCGCAGCGGCACAGCGCTCAGCGGCGTAAAGGGCCGGACGCCGCGCCCTACGTCAACCACCTGATCGAGGTGGCCATGCTGGTCTCCAACGTGGGCGGGGTAGAGGATGAAGAGGTGCTGATCGCCGCCGTCCTCCACGACGTGCTGGAGGACACCCCGACCAGCGCGGCTGAGGTGGAAGAGCGGTTTGGGGCGCGCGTGCGCGCGCTGGTGGAGGCGCTGTCGGATGACAAATCCTTGCCACGGTCGCGCCGACGCGAGCTGGCGCTGGAGGGGCTACCGGCAACTGACAGACCGGTGAAGGTGATCAAGCTGGCGGACCTCAGCAGCAACATCAAGCTCTTGCCTCCCACGTGGACCGACGAGCACAAGCTCGAGTACCTGGAGTGGTCGGAGCGCGCAGCCACCATCTGCTCGGCGGAGTGCGAGGCGCTGGCCAAGCTGTACTGGCAGCGCGCTGGCGCCGCGCGCGCCGCGCTGGAAGCCGCGGGCGGCTCTGCTCCCTGAGTCGCCTCGGAGCATGGTCAAGATCGTCCTAGCGCCGAACGCTCTGAAGGGCAGCCTCTCACCGCTGACGGCCGCCGCTGCCATCGCGCTCGGAGCGCGGCGTGCGTTGCCGCAAGCGGAGCTGGTCGAGCTCGGCATCGCCGACGGGGGCGACGGCACCGCGGAGGTGATCTGCCGAGCGCGCGGCGGCGAAATGCGCGAAGCGCTGGCGCTGGATCCGCTCGGCCGTGCGCGGCCCGCGCGCTACGCATGGCTCCCCGACAAAACAGCCGTGATCGACGTCGCCACCGCCTCGGGCTTGGCCCTGCTGCGGCTGGAGGAGCGGGACCCGCTCGGCGCGACTAGCTACGGAACCGGCGAGCTGTTGCGGGCTGCGCTCATGGCTGGCGCGGAGCGCGTGGTGCTGGGCGTCGGCGGCAGCGCTACGGTCGACGGCGGTCACGGCGTGCTCACGGCGCTCGGCGCCCGCTTCCTCGACGCGGACGGTCGGGAGCTGCCGCGCGGCGGCGGCGCGCTGTCTCAGCTGGCAAGCGTGGACCTGAGCGGCCTTCACCCGCGCGCGCTTGAGGTGCCCATCGATGTCGCGTGCGACGTGGATAGCCGTCTGCTGGGCGAGCTCGGCGCGGCGCGCTTATTCGGACCCCAAAAAGGCGCCACGCCATCGGCGGTGGAGCAGCTCGAGGCGGGGCTCTCCCGCCTCGCGCAGGTGCTCGAGCGCGACTTCGGCCGTCCCGTCGCGAGCGTGGAGTCGGGCGGCGCGGCCGGCGGTATCGCCGCGGGCTTGTTCGGCGTGTTGGGTGCGCGTTTGTTGCCCGGCGTCGAGCTGGTGCTGGACGCCGTGGGCTTCGACTCGGCGCTGGCCGGGGCTCTGCTCTGCCTCACGGCCGAGGGGCTGCTCGATCGCCAAAGCTTGCGTAACAAGGGCCCGCTCGGCGTCGCGCGCCGCGCGAGCGCGCTCGGCGTGCCAGTGGTGGCCCTGGGCGGAGGTATCGCGCCGGACGTGAGCGACGCGGATTTCCCGGAGTTTGCCGGCATGTTCTCGATCTGCTCGCGCCCGCTGTCGCTGGAGCAGGCCATGCGGGAAGCGGAGCCGCTGCTGGCGTCGGCCGCGGAGCGCGTGGTGCGGCTCTTCTTCTCAGCGCGGGCTCGCTGAGAGCAGCACCCAATCCCCCTCGGTCTCGGCTTTCTGCACGCGCAGCCCGACGGCGTCGAGCGCGCGGGTCACCTGCTCGCGCTGCGAACTCAGAAAGCCCGTCACCAAGAGCCGCGGGGCGCGTTTGGCGGCTGCGGGCAGCGTGGCCAGCACCTCCAGCAGCGGTCGAAGCTCGATGTTGACGACGACCAAGTCGAAGCCGCCGCTCACGCGCGCCTTGTTGCTCACGAAGCGCACCTGCTTGGCGACGTCGTTCATCACGGCATTGCGGCGCGCCGCTTGGACCGCTTCCGGCGCGATGTCCGTGCCCAGCGCGCGCCCAGCGCCGCTCAGCACCGCCACCAGCGAGAGCACACCCGTGCCCGCGCCAATGTCCAGCAGCGCGCCGCCCGGTTGCTTGCGGTAGTGGCGCTCGATCGCGCGGGCTGCCAGCCGCGTGGTGGCGTGGTCGCCATCGCCGAAAGCCAGCGCCGGCTGATACGTGATGAGCTTCTGACCGCGCTCGAGCTTGCCGGGCAAGGCGGTCACTGGCGCCAGCACCAGGCGGGGCGTGAGCTGGACGGGGCCGAGCGCCTCTGTCCAGCTGCTCTTCCAGCTCTCGTCCGCTTGCACCTCGATCTGCGGCTCGAGCCCTAGAGCCAACACGCCCAGCTTCTTGTGGCATCGCCGCCACAGCTTCGTCAGCTCGCGGTCGCTCTGGCCGTAGGTGACGAGCTCCACGGCTCCGCGCACGCGCCGCTCCTCCAGGCCCTCGGCGCCGGCGGCGAAGAGCGCAGCGCTGACCAGCGGCGCCAGGTTCTTGTCGGTTTTGAGGCGGAGGGCGGCTGAGGCCATGAGCTTTGCGCAATGCTTCGCACGCACGGGGCCGAAACGCTATAGGCTGGCCGTGGGCATGCGGCGGCCGCAGGTCACCCTTCACTTTGCGCAATCGCTCGACGGGCGCATCGGCCTCGGCCCGGGCTGTGAGCGCGCGCTGCTCAGCAGCGAGCAGGGCCTGACCTGCGCCCACCACGCTCGCGCCACGCACGACGCGGTGCTGGTCGGCATCGAGACCGCGCTGCACGACGATCCGCAGCTCACGGCGCGCGTCAGCCACGGCGCCCAGCCGCTGCGGGTCGTGCTGGACTCGGCGCTCCGTTTGCCGCTCAGCGCGCGCCTGCTCGCGCCGGGCGCGGGCGGCCCCGTGCTGGTGGTGGGCAC
>JAEYOT010000054.1 GCA_023411445.1 Pseudomonadota bacterium | reverse complement strand
GATCGTCGCTGCCCGGCTCGATCAGGATTTCGGGACGATCGGGGGCGTGCTCGTCCATGCGGGCCAGCACATGGTAGCGGTTTTTCCAGCCGCCGAAGATGGCCAGGTAGCTCGTGGCGTTCGTGTAGGCGATGCGGGTGGCTGCCGCCTGGCCGTCGCCCCAGGCCTCGAGCTTGATGTCGCCGTCGGGGCTGGTCGTCCGCGCCTCGACCTCGATCCGCGCGTTGACGGGGAGGCGGTGGCGGAGCCAGAGCGGGTGGTTGCGGGCGCCCCTGACGCACAGCTCGCCGCCCTCGATGCGGTACTGCCCCTGGCGGCTGCCGGTCGCCAGGTAGTCGTCGCCGATCGCGCGCCGCTCGAAGTCGTCGCGGAACGTCGAAGTGAGCACCGGGAGCGCAGCGAGCGCAGCGCCCTCGTCCTCGCCGCCGACGCCCGCTTCCTCGCCCGTCACCATTAGCTCGGCCGCGGTGGGGCGCGCTACCTGGGGGCGCGCGCTGGGCGAGGCGTCGCCGGGCCGCTCGGTCGGTACACAGCTGCTCAGCAGGAGCAGGGACGCGGTGGCGGCCAGCCGGAAGGACACGAGCCCGCTAGCATAGCATGCGGGCGACGAGGCACTTCAGGTCGCCACTGCGTGGGCGGTCGAGCGAGCGCGGAGAAAATGTCGCGAGGCGTTGAACGGTTCCACGAGGACGGGGCACGGAGGGTCGAAGCGCCAGACATCGCGCTTCGAATCGGTCCGTGTCCCGCTCCGTGAGGAGCTCAGCGCGCGGACCCTCTGACCGCGGGCGCTCGGCGCCCGGCAGGAGCCGTGCGTGCGAAGATCCGTCCTTTTCTCGAGCCTCTCGTCGGCCGCGCTGGTGCTGGCGATCGCGACCAGCGCCGCGGGCCAACCGACGCCACCTCCGGCACAGCCTGCGCCCGAGGACACGCCGCCGGAGCCATCGCCCGAGGCGCCACCCATCGACGCAGCACCAGCCGAGGCTCCACCTGAGCTTCCGCCCGCTCCTGCGCCCCAGGCGTCGCCCACCGCCGCGCCGCCCACCGCCGCGCCGCCCACCATCGAGCACCCGGTAGCTGCCGACTCGGACGCGAGCGAAGAGCTGGAGTTCGAGGGCACCGCCGAAGTGGAAGCTCCGCCGCGCGAGGTGACCAAGCACACGGTCGATAGCGAGGTCGTGCTGCGCATGCCGGGCACGCGCGGCGACGCGCTGCGCGCGATCGAGATCATGCCGGGCGTGGCTCGCACCTCGATGGGCCAGGGCGATCCCATCCTGCGCGGCGCCGGTCAGGGCGAGAGCCAGGTGTTTCTCGACGGCATCCCGGTGCCGTTCATGTTCCACTTCGGTGGGCTCACCAGCTTCATGAGCTCGCGCTTGGTCGAGAAGCTCGACGTGTATCCGGGCAACTTCTCGCCGCGCTACGGGCGCGCGGTGGGCGGCGCCATCGACATCACCATGCGCGACCCGGCTACGGATCGCCTGCACGCGGCGCTGGAGCTGAGCCTGATCGACAGCTCTGCCTTCATCGAGGCGCCGATCACGGAGAACCTCGGCGTCGCCGCGGCGGTTCGGCGTAGCAACATCGACTTCGTGTTCGAGAACTTCGTGCCGGACGACACGTATAACGTCGTCGCCGCGCCCACGTACTTGGACTACCAAGCGCTCGCCAGCTACCGCTTGAGCTCGAGCACCCGCTTGCGCTTGCTGGGCTACGGCAGCCGCGACGCGCTCGAGCTGTTCTTCGCGGACGCCAACGACGAGGATCCCGGGCTGGCCGGCTCGATCAAAGGTAAGATAGAGTTTCATCGCCTCGGCGTGGAGCTCCGCCGCAAGAGCACGGATGGGATCTCAGCGTTCGCCAACGTGACGGCGGGCCGCCTGCATTTGCTTCAGAACGTGGGCGAGGCGACGCAGCGCTTCGACGCCACGGAGCTGTACGGGCGCGCGGAGGCCAGCTTCGAGCTTCATCGCACGCTGCGGCTCACGGCCGGCGGTGACTTCTTCGGCTGGTTCTTGGCGGGCAAGTACCACGGCCCGCAGCCCGGCTCGTTCGAGGGCGATCCGACCCAGAACGATCCGCTCGCCGGGCAGCGCTCGATCACGATCGAAGACGATAGCGTGGTCGTGCCGCAGCCGGCGGCGTACTTGGAGCTAGGCTGGCGACCGCTGCCCGAGCTCTTGCTCTCACCGGGTGCGCGCGTCGACTACTACGGCGAGCTCGAGCGAGCCAGCGTGGACCCGCGCTTCTCGGCGCGGCTCGAGGTCACGCCCAGCACGGCGCTCAAGGGCGGCATCGGCTACTACAGCCAGCCGCCGGTGAGCTGGCAGTCGCTGCCCGGCATCGGTAACCCCGACTTGAAGCCGTTTCGCGCGCTGCAGACCAGCTTGGGCGTGGAGCAGCGACTCGGCGACGATGCCAAGCTCACGGCAGAGGGCTTCTACAAGCGCGTCGAGGACGTCGTGATCGGCACCGAGAATCGTCAGGAGCCGCAGTACGTGAACGAGGGCGAAGGGCGCATCTACGGCGGCGAGCTGTCGGGCGAAGCGCGCTGGCGCCAGCAGGGCTTCGGCTACGTGGCGTACACGCTCTCGCGCAGTGAGCGACGCCGTGAGGGCGAAGCTTGGCGCTTGTTCGACGCCGATCAGACGCACGTGCTCACGCTGGCCGCGGGCCAGGGTTTGGGCAGCGGTTGGAACGTCGGTCTGCGTTTTCGCGTGGTGTCCGGCAACCCGACGACGCCGATCACGGGCGCCAGCTACGACGCGCGCACGGGCCTGTACTTGCCGACCTACGGCGCGGTCAACAGCCAGCGTGACGCGCTGTTTCATCAGCTCGACGCGCGCGTGGAGAAGGAGTGGGTGTTGGGGCCAGCCAAGGTCGCTGCCTACCTGGACGTGCAGAACGTGTACATGGCCGAGAACCCCGAGGGGTACCGCTACAGCTTCGACTACCGCAAGCGCGAGTCGGTGAGCGGTTTGTCGTTGTTTCCGAATTTGGGTCTGCGAGGTGAGCTGTGAACAGGATGGCGTTGGGGATGCTGGGGCTGGTGCTGGCGGCCTGCGACGATCCGTTGAAGACGGTCGAGCTGATCGAAGAGCCGCGCGTCTTGGGCGCGCGCGTGGAGGTGCAGGACGAGCCGGAGCGCGCCGCGCCAGCGCCTGGCGAGACCGCGACCGTGCGCTTTTTGCTGGCTTCGCCCGCGCTGGAGCAGACGGTCGGCTTTGCCCTGCTCGCTTGCCCGGCGACGCCTTCACGCGGCACGCGCGCGGAGTGCGACGGTGAGCCCTTCGCGCAGGTGCGGAGCGACGACGGAGAGCAGGACGTCCCTGAGCTCACCTTCAAGGTGCCAGCGTCGCTCGACGCCGCCAGGCGCGTCGCCATCCTGGGCACGATCTGCCCGTTCGGCTCCCCGAACGAGGCAGGCACGGATTGCGACGGCGCGGAGCCGGGCACGCGCGTCACCCTCGAGCTGGAGCTGGCTCGTGAGGATGACGTGAACTTGAACCCCAGCATCGCGCCCGAGCTCAGCTTCGACGACGCTGCGTGGCCGGAGCTCGCCGCCGTCGAAGGAGACTGCGCGGGCCTCGGCTACGTCGAGGTAGCGGCTGGCTCGAAGCACTGGTTCGAGGTGGCGCTGGACGAAGGCGACCGCGATCCGCTCCCGCAGAGCGAAGCGCTGGACCCTGCGCGCGAGTCGCTCCAGCTCTCGCACTTCGTGACCGCCGGCGATCTGTCGCGCGCGTTCCAGAGCATTGCCTGGGACAGCCAGGAGCTTTCGCGGCGCCCCGGCTGGACGGCGCCGAAGCAGCCCGGCTTGGCGCGGTTCTGGCTGGTGCTGCGCGACTTTCGCGGCGGCAGTGACTTCTTGGAGCGCGCGGTGTGCGTGCTGCCCGACTGACTCGGAGACGAAAGCGAAGGTTAGACCATGGATATCATCGAACGACTGCTGGCCATCTCGCACTTCGGCTCGCGCTGGGTGCTCTGGCTCTTGATCGCGCTATCCATCGCTGCCGTAGCGGTGGTGATCGAGCGCGCCGTGCTGTTCCTGTCGTCGCGTGACGACACCACGCGCTTGCGCGCCGAGCTGCGCCGTTTGCTGCGAGACAAGGACTTGGAGCTCGCGCGACGGCGCTTGCAGGAGTCTCCCAGCTTCGAGGCGCGCGTGGCCGCGGCTGGGCTCGACGCGGACGGCGTCGCCAGCGCCGAGGAGCGCATGCAAGGTGAGAGCGAGCTGTGCAAGCTGCACATGGAGAAGAACCTGGCGCTGCTCGGTACGCTGGGTAACAACGCGCCCTTCATCGGCTTACTCGGGACCGTGATCGGCATCGTGCGCTCATTCCGCGAGCTACAGAGCTCGAGCGGGCAGGTCTCCGCCGGCTTGATGGCGGAGATCGGCGAGGCGCTGGTGGCGACGGCGATCGGCCTGCTCGTGGCGCTGCCGGCTGTGGCGGCTTTCAACCTGTTTCAGCGCGTGATCCGCGCCCGGATGGGCCGCGCCACCGCGCTGGCGCACGAGATCTTGGCGTTCATGAAGGCTAGCTGAGCACATAC
>JAEYOT010000004.1 GCA_023411445.1 Pseudomonadota bacterium | reverse complement strand
GGGCTGACGCGCCGGCTCGAGGCCAGCGAGGCGTCCCGCGCGGCGGGGCAGCTCGCCGCCGGCATCGCGCACGAGGTCAATACGCCGACGCAGTACGTGACCGACAACGTCTCCTTCTTGCAGCGGGCGTTCGACAAGCTGTGGCGCTTGTTGGAAGCGCAGGACCAGCTGCTGCAGGCGGAGCACGTCGTGGGCGAGGCGACGCTCGCTCTGGGTGAGCTGAGGAAATCCATCAAGCTGGATTATTTGTCGCGTCAGGTTCCGCGCGCCATCGCGCAATCCCTAGAGGGGCTCGGCCAGATCAGCTCGATCGTGCGAGCCATGAAGGAGTTCTCGCACCCGAGCGGCGCGGAGAAGCAGCCGTGCGATCTGCACGAGGTGATCGAGTCCGCCACCGTGGTCTGTAAGAACGAGTGGAAATACGTGGCCGACTTGGAGCTCGATTTCGACTGGAGCCTGCCGGCCGTGCCGCTGCTCCGTAACGAGCTCTCCCAGGTGATGCTGAATTTGATCGTGAACGCGGCGCACGCCATCGCCGAGGCGACGCCCGAAGCCAGCTCCGACAAGGGGAAGATCGTGATCTCGACGCGCTCGGCCGGGCAAGCCGTCGAGGTGCGGGTTTCGGACACCGGCACCGGCATCCCCGTTGCTGCGCAGCCGCACGTGTTCGAGCCGTTTTTTACCACCAAGCCGGTCGGCCGAGGTAGCGGCCAAGGTCTGCCCATCGCGCGCAAGGTGATCACGGAGAAGCACGGGGGGACCATCACGTTCGAGACCACGCCCGGTGAGGGCAGCACCTTCATCATCACCATCCCGCTCGGATCCGGGCAGAGCGCATGAGGGTCTTGTTCGTCGACGACGACGTGCGGGTGCTCGAGGCCATCGAGCGCATGCTGCTCGAGATCGAAGACGACTGGCATTTGCAGTTTGCAAGCAACACGGAGCGCGCGCTGGCCGAGCTCGGGCGCGCGCCGTGCGACGTGGTCGTGTCGGACCTACGCATGGCCGGTCTGGACGGCGCGGCGCTGCTGGCGCGGGTGGCGGAGCTGTATCCGCGCACCGTGCGCATCGTGCTCTCCGGCCATAGCGATGAAGAGACCGCGCTCAAGATGGTCCCGGTAGCGCACCAATTCTTGGCCAAGCCGTGCCCCGCCGCGACCTTGCATCACCTGATCGCGCGCACCGCTCAGCTCTCGGCTTTCTTGCCGGAGCGCAAGCTGCAGACGCTCGTCGGGCAGGTCAGCTGTTTGCCCTCGCCGCCTGGGCTCAAAGCGGAGGTCGGCCGCCTGCTCGATGGCGTTGGCGATAGCGCGAACACGACGGCCGAGCTGTCGCGCGTGATCGAGCAAGATCCGGCCATGACCGCCAAGGTGCTGCAGGTGGCGGCCTCCGCCTTCTTTGCCAACCCCGCCAGCGTCGTGGACGTCTCGACCGCCGTGCTGCGCTTGGGCCTGCGCACGTTGCGCGCGCTGGCGCCGTCATTGAGCGAGGGCTTGCCGGCTCACCCCTCGCGTTTCCCGACCATCGGGATGGTGGAGGAGCTGCAGCAAAGGTCGCTCGCGATCGCCCGCGTCGCCGCCCGGATGGCGCGCCTACCGGAGGACGCGACCAACGCTTACGTGGCCGGACTGCTTTGCGACGTCGGCGAGCTAGTGCTGATCAGCGCGGCGCCGGAGCGTTTGTACGTGACCGAGTCCGAGGCGGCGCTGCGCGGGGGAGCGACGCACGCTGCCGAGCGCGCCACCTGGGGCGTGACGCACGCGGAGATCGGCGCCTACTTGCTGGGCCTGTGGGGCTTGCCTTTTCAGATCGTGCAGGCGGTGGCTCACCACCACTCACCGCCGCCAGCCGGCGATCGCTTCGAGCTCACGCAGCTGGTTTGGCTGGCGTCCTGCATCGTGCGCGGCGAGCGGCCGGAGGCTGAGATCTTGCACCGGGTCGGCGCGGAGGAGCTGTACAGAAGCGAGCTCCGCGCCTACGCCGCTGAGACCTCAGCGACCCAGCCGACCAGCTTCACGCTTCATTGAGGCGTGAGCCGCTCAGCGTGTCCGGACCGAGGCGGCCTTGCGATCGCGCGCGGCACTGAGTCGAGCGCGTAGACTGGCGGCGACGGCGTCGTTCGGGTCGATGGCGACGAGGGCCTGCACGGCGGTGTCAGTGGCGTCGAGGTCGTGCATTTCGAACAGGAGCTGCGCGCGGTCGCGCAGCTCTGCCTGCATCACGGCTAGCGTGGCGGCGTCGCGCGCGCCGGGCTGGGTCGCGCTAGCGAGCGCGCGCGCCCAACCTTCGGAACCTTGCTTGAGCGAGGCGGCGCGATCCGAGCGTGCCAGCGGGTGCCCCGAGAACTGCGGAAAAAAGGGGCGCGGCGCTAGGTGCTGGCGCAGCCGACGATGCCAGCGCGGATCCATCTCCACGAACAAGGGGCGCGCGTCCGAGAGCGTGGACAGTGAGTACTCGGTGGGCGCGCCGGACAGCGCCATCTCGCGCACGAGCGGCGCCAGCGCCGGCTCCTTCTGCAACAGCTGCGAGGCGACGTTGCCGCGCTCCAGCAGCGGCTCCGGGATCACGACCAGATCCGCGCGCGCGCCGCGCGCGATCTGCGCCGCCCACAGCCGATAGGCCAGCGCTTCGGAGCGGACCAGCACTAATGACGAAGGCGGCAGCACGTCCAGCGCTTCGTCCGTCCAAGCATCGGCCGCGACTTGCTCGCGGCGATCCGCGGCGTAGGCGCTGTCCTCGGCGGCCACGAAGGCGAGCGTGAAGTGAAAGACGACCAAGAGCGCGCTGGCGGGCTCCGCGAACGGCACGCGCGCGCGCCGCACGTACAGCGCGACGGCCTGCACTGCCAGCGCGGAGGCGCCCGCGATGGCGATCAGCGACAGGAGTCGCACCGGCGCGAGCGAGTCGCTGGCCAGGATGCCGACCTTCGCGGCGGGGAAGCCCAGATCCACGAGGAAGAGCGCGGCGAAGGGCACGCCTAGCGCGCGCACGGAGCGGCGCGCCAGCGCTAGGCCGAGCCCAAACAAACCGAGCAAGCACGGGAGCAAGCCTGCGTCCGTGAGCCAGGCCGCGAGCGCGGTGGTGCGCTCCGCCGCGGCGTCCACCGAGACCAAGCTGGTCGTGCCGATGCCGCCCGCCAAGTTGAGCTCCAGGTTGGGCGACAGCGGACGCACGAGCAGGTAC
>JAEYOT010000018.1 GCA_023411445.1 Pseudomonadota bacterium | reverse complement strand
AACCTCTCGGCCGCCAACTCGCGCATCCGCGACGTGGACGTGGCCACCGAGACCTCGGCTCTGTCGCGTAACCAGGTGCTGAGCCAAGCCGGCGTGTCCATCTTGGCCCAGACTAACCAGTTGCCGCAGATGGCGTTCGGCCTGCTCGGTTGATCCGAGCGCGGCGCTCACGGGCGGTGGAGACGAGCTTTCTCGTTTCGCCGCCCGTCGGCGTTCTGTGGGCGGCGAGCGCTCCCGCGACGCAGCGCGTAGACGATTGTTCGGGAAACGAGCTGGCGTGCGCGTGACGTGCGCCGCATTCTAAAGGATGAAGCTCGTGCGAGCCGCTTGCGCGCTCGCCGTCTATTCGATCGGCTGCAGCGCAGACTACCCACGCCCCGAGCACGTGACTCGGCCCGCGCCGGCGAGCGCGAGCGCTGAGCTGCAGCTCACCGAGAGCGCGCGGCGTTTGCAGCTCTTGCTCCAGCAGCTGGCGCACCTCTCGAACGATCCGGAGACGCGCGACGCCCTGCGCGTCGTCGGCATGCAGCCAGGGCCGGTGCCCAGCTTCGATTTGATGGCGGCGAGCGGCGCTCGCCGGTACCGTTCGCGCGAGCTAGTTGGTAAGCGCCCCTTCGTCGCGGTCTTCTTCGCCACCTGGTGCGACTACTGCGCGGGCGAGCTCCAAGCCGTCCAGCAGGCATTTCGGCAAGTCGGAACGATCCCCGTGATCCCGCTCTCTGCCGACGGTCCGGAGACCTGGGAGCGAGTCCCAGGCTACCTGGCAAGCTTCGGCATCGGCGAACCCGCCGTGCGCGCGACGGACTACCCGCTGTTTTCGGCCAGCTACAACCCCGCGGACGTGCTGCCCTCGCTAGTCATCGTCGGCAAGGACGGCAGCCTCGTGGACTACCTGCACGGCTACGATCCGGCGCACGCTGCGCGGCTCACGGCTGCTGTCCGCATCGCCAAGTCGACCGGCCCGCTCCAATTCCCCCGAGCGAAAGGCTCGCTGGTCGGCGTGCAGCTCCGCCGTGAGGTTGGCGAGCAGTAGCCTCGCTGCTGGGCAGTGATGTCGCGTGGCCCGAAGCGCATCGGCTGCGCGCCTATAGGCTATCGCAGCGCAAGCCATGCGCCGCCAGCCGGAGAGCGCTTCGTCACCGCTAGCGACGAATGCCACAATCGGGCAAATTTGCAGCGTCTAGGGGCGGAAGAGCTACCGTGAAGCGGCGGCTGCTGCTGGGGCTGGACGCAGCTGCGGCGGCACGGCTCCTGCACTACTTTGGGGCATGCGCCCTTGCATCTTGGTGCTGCTCGCGGCTCTCGCGGCGTGCTCGGCGCGGCCCGGCTCCGCGACGCGCTCCCCATCGCACGACTACCCGCCGCCCGCGCGCACAACGGCCGACGGGGAGACGCTCGGCGCCGATCGCAGGTCGCCAGCGGACACGATCGACTCGACCCGCTCGCCGCCCAAGCCCGAGCCCGAGTGAGCAGCCCCGAGCGAAAGCTACGCCGCCACGCGAAAGCCACCGACCGAGCGCCGGCCTCAACCCACTCTATGGGGTGAAGTTGCCGGAGGCTTCGTTCGTGGCTAAGGTGCGCCAGAATGAGCTGCACCGCCTGCGGCCGAGGCGAATGCAACGGCGCCTGCGCTACACCACTCTCTCCAGCGACTGCTTGGAGCGAGCCCCCCCGTGCCGCCGCCCAGCCCCGCACCTCGCGTCCGCCCGCCGACACGCTACCGGACTACGACGACGAAGACGGGGAAGACGACGACTTGCTGCTCGATGACGATCACGCGCAGTAGACGCCGCCATTGCTTTCCAGCGGGCGCCGGTGACGAAGCCGTCCTACTCGGACGCCAGGATCATGGCTGGACGTGCTCGGCGTCACGGTGGAAAACCGGCGCGCTGCGCTGAACCCCAGCGGCAAGATGGCCCCATCGCGCCTCCCGGCTTCGAGCGCTCGAAGACACGCTTCGTCGGGGTCTGTCAGATGTGAGCGCGGGGGGCGACTTAGTGGACGAGACGAGGGCCGAGGCACGATAGCATCGCCGCCCCTACCGCCCGGTGCTCCCGTGATGGCTCGTCGAAATCACCCACGATGTTGACAAGAGTCGGCGCTCCCGTCCGCCTCCCGCCCCTGGTCGGCTGCGCGCTCTGCTTGCTGGTGGCTGCGCGCGCACGCGCCGGCAACGTGGACTCCTTCTACATGAGTGGAGAATCGGCGCTCCAAGGCGGCGCGATCACGGCCGACAGCCGAGGCGGCGGCGCCATCTGGAACAACCCTGCAGGCTTATCCAAGCTGCCCGAGCTCCGCCTCGACGTCGGCATCAACGCTGTCTCGCTCAAGATCGGTGGTCAGCCGGAGATCGCCGCCGCTGGCGACGCGCACGTCACTCGCCTCACGACGTTCAACCTCAACATCATCCCGGCGGGGTTGACGCTCACGCACCGCTTCGGCGCGCTCGGCGTCGGCTTGGGTGTATTCGTGCCGGAGCAGCGCCAGACTTTCTTGCGCACGCAGCTGGAGCAACGCGAGACGAGCAATCAAGCTGCGTCCAGCCTGGGCTACGACGCCTACGATCGCGTGCAGCAATATGCGGCAGGGCCGTCGCTGGGCTTCGCCGTCACCAAACAGCTGGCGCTCGGAGCCTCGCTGCTCGTCACCTACAGAAACCAGCTCCGCGTAGAAGGCGTGGACCTCGGCCTGGGTCAAAGCGCGGGTTTCGCCAGCGTCACCAGCCACGAGTCGCTCGACTGGCAACAGCTCGGCGCGCAGCTGGTGCTGGGTCTTCAGCTCCACCCGACCAAGCAGCACAGCATCGGGTTTACGCTGCGCTTCCCCGCGCTCAGCATCTACGAGCTGAGGCAGAGCGTGCAGATCGAGACGTCGGCCGTGGACGGCGCCGCCAGACCGGAGCGCTTCAACAGCTTCGATGAAAACCTCGGATTTACCAGCACCGCGTTCGTCGCGCCGCTACGCTGCCACCTGGGCATCTCCAGGACGCTGGGCGCGACGCGAGTGGCGCTCGAAGCCAGCTACCAAGCGCCGATTCACAACGATGACTTGGAGCTCGACTGGGTGCCGATGGTCAATACCCGCCTGGGCGCCCGACACCAGCTCAGCGACACGCTGGCGCTCGGCGGAGGCCTGTTTACGGATCGCTCACCCGTCCGCCGAGCCAGCCGCTTCGGTGAATCCACCCTCGATTTCTATGGCGCCACGCTGGCGTTGGACGCTGCTACGCACTACCGCGTCATCCCCCAGCACGACGCCGACAGCGGAGAGCGCGGGATGCGCTTCGGCACCACCTTTGCGCTAACCTACGCGATCGGCTTCGGCGAGGTCGTAAGGGCCACGGTTGGGGGGCGCGGCGTGGGCACGACGCTCACCCAAGAGGCGACGCCGGCCATCGCGCACGAGATCCTCTTTCACCTCGGCTCTTCGCTCGGTGAGTGACGGCCAGGTAGCGGCGCGTCTCAGTCCCGAGCGACGGGCACGCCGCAAACGACGCCCGCGAGGGGCTCCGCGCCGGCGCTGGCGCGCACGACCAGGGCGTGCTGCAGCACGTCGTCCTCGCCGCCGGCGCCAATGGACCAGACGCCGGGCGCGGCTGTCATGCTGAACGATCCCTTGCCGTCGGCTGCGCAGGAGATCTGGCCCAAGCTCTGCCCCTGTGCTGGGTCCGCTGCTTGGCACGAAGCGAGCGCCGAAAGCTCCACCTCGTGAGACCCGAGGGGGCAGCCCTTCAAGCTCAGCGTCAACGTCACGCTCGACCCCACCTGCTCGAAGGCCGCCGTGCCGGAGGTTTCGTTCGAATCGACCGGCGACAGGACCACATCGGCGCGCCGCTCGCACGCGCCCTGGCTGCAGCGCTTGGGACAAGCTTGCTCGGGCAGCCACTGCCCCTCGGAGCTGCAGGTTTGCACGCTGCCCTTGGGACCATCGCTCACGCAGCGCGTGGTGGCGGGCTTGCACGTACCGTCGCACTCCCCGGCGCCCGCGCACACGAACGGACACGCCTTGCCTGAGACCCAGCTCGCGCCCTCGCTGCATGTGAGCGGCGTATCCCCCTGACACTTCTTGCTGCCCGGCGCGCAGTCGCCCACGCATTGCCCGTCACCCGCGCAGGTGCCCGCGCATGCTGGCGCCGTCACCCACACGCCGTCGGCGCACGCTTCGCGCGCCGCGCGGGCGCCGGCGACGCAGCGC
>JAEYOT010000941.1 GCA_023411445.1 Pseudomonadota bacterium | reverse complement strand
ACGCCACGCCGCCCGGCGCGTGCGCCGCTTGGCGCAGAGCGCCGCGGCCGCTGTGAGCCGCGATGAGCCCCGCGCGGTGACGCGCAGCTTCGCCAAGCTGGAGGAGGCCGAGCGGCAGCTGCGCGCGTGCGTGGCTGGCGCTCCCTTCGTCGACGGCTACTCCTGGACGGCGGTCGACGAAGCCATGCGGAGCGCCGCCTTCTCGCCGGGCGACGGCTACGCCAACGCGGAGCACGCCATCGCCACCGAGACGCGCGTCGCGCTCGCGATCGAGAGCTGCACGCGCGAGCTCGAGCTCGAGCTCACCCGGCTCTGCAACCACTTCGGCGCCCCGGCGCCGTGACCTGACACACACGGAGACCTCAATGCCCCTCGTCATACCTACCAACGTCCCATCACTCGACGCGCAGAAGACCCTGACGCGCAACTCGAACGCGCTCAGCAAGTCCTTCGCGCGCCTGTCTAGCGGCTTTCGCATCAACACCGCCGCAGACGACGCCGCCGGCCTCGCTGTCAGCGAGTCGATGAAGTCGCAGATCCGCTCGTATACCGTCGCGGAGCGCAACGCCAACCACGCCATCAGCATGACGCAGACCGCAGAAGCGGCGCTGGGCGAGATGCACGACATCCTCGGCCGCATGCGCGAGCTGGCGATTCAGAGCTCCAACGGCGCCATGACCGGCACCGATCGCGGCTACCTCGACGTCGAGTTCACCGCGCTGAAGGACGAGCTGGCGCGCATCCAGGGCTCGTCCAAGTTCAACGGCAAGCTGCTGGTCTCCACCGCCGGCGAGTCGATCAAGTTCCAGGTCGGCCTCAACAACACCGCCGCGGATCAGATCACGCTCACCTTCGGCGGGCTCGCGCTCACGCAGCTGCTGTCCGCCTCCACCAACGTGGCGGGCGCCACGGCTGGCGCGGCGCTCGGCTCGATTAGCCGCATCGACGCAGCCATCGGCATCATCTCGACCGAGCGCGCCAAGTACGGCGCCGCCATGAACCGCCTGGACGTCACCGTCTCGACCATCCAGACCATGCGCGTCAACCTCTCGGCCGCCAACTCGCGCATCCGCGACGTGGACGTGGCCGAGGAGACCAGCCAGCTGTCCCGCAACCAGGTGCTGTCTCAGGCCGGCGTCTCGGTGCTCGCGCAGGCCAACCAGCTGCCGCAGCTGGCCATGAGCCTGCTGCAAGGCTGAGCGACGTGAGCGCGCCCGTGCTGTCAGGTAGGGCCCCCCCGCCGCGTCGCGGTGGGGGGCTGGCTCGCGCCCGCGCTGCGGGCAGAGCCATGCCCCATTCCGAGACACGCAGCCCGCCTTGGCGCACAGGTGCGACAGGGTCTCACTCAATTGCTCGGGGCACGAGATTCGACTCAAGGCCCCAGGACCGCCTCCGTTCATGGCCAGCGACGGGCAGTGAAGCCCCGACACGGCGCGATCTCCGCACCGTGGCCTCCATGAAGGAGACAGTCCATGGCACTAGTAATCCAGACGAACTACGCCGCGCTGGCGGCGCAAAAGAACCTCAACATCAACCAGAAGCAGCTCGCTGGAAGCTTTCAAAAGCTGTCGAGCGGCTTCCGGATCAACACTGCGGCCGACGACGCTGCCGGCCTGGCCGTCAGCGAATCGATGAAGTCGCAGATCCGCTCGTACACCGTAGCGGAGCGCAACGCGGGCGACGCGATCTCGATGGCGCAGACGGCAGAAGGCGCCCTGGGCGAAGTCCACGACATCTTGGGTCGTATGCGCGAGCTGGCCACGCAGTCCGCGAACGGCTCGCTCACCAACACCGACCGCGGCTACCTGAACACGGAGTTTGCCTCGCTGCAGGCCGAAATCACCCGTATCCAGGGCTCCGCGAAGTTCAACGGCGTCTCGCTGATCAATGCGACGGCGGCGTCGGTGAAGTTCCAGGTCGGCTTGAACAACGTGGCCGCGGACCAGATCAGCGTCACCTTCGGCGGCGTCGCCATGACGCAGATCTTGGCTGCTTCCACGGCGGTCGGCACGGCGACGGCGGCGCTCACGTCGCTCAGCCGCATCGACACGGCGATCGGCAGCGTGTCCGGTTACCGTGCCAAGTTCGGTTCCGCCATGAACCGCTTGGAGAAGGCGACCTCCAACATCGCCACCATGCGTCTGAACGTCTCGGCTGCGAACTCCCGCATCCGCGACGTGGACGTCGCTACCGAAACGTCGGCGCTCTCCCGCAACCAGGTGCTGAGCCAGGCGGGCGTGTCGATCTTGGCTCAATCGAACCAGCTGCCGCAGCTGGCGTTCGGCCTCCTCGGCTGAGCTCGAGCCAATGCCGGTGGGCGGCGTGCAGGGACTGTTTCCGTCGCGCCGCCCACGGCGCCTATAGCTCTGGACTCTGGAGGCATCGGCCATGGTAGGCACGATCACGTTCGGTGGCATCGGCTCCGGTATGGATACCGAGAGCATCGTCAGCGGGCTCGTCAGCGTCGAGCGCGCTGGGCAAAAGGCCTTGCAGTCGCGCCTGAACGCGACGCAGTCGTCCATCTCGAACCTCTCCAGCGTGTCCTCGCTCTTGGCCAAGCTCAAGAGCGCCGCCGAAGCGCTGGACACCTCCGCCGAGGTCGGCAGCTACAAGGCCACCTCCTCCGGCAACGCCATCGTCGCCAGCGCCAGCGGCCTGGCCACGCCAGGCAAGTACACGTTCACGGTCGAGAAGCTGGCGCAAGAGCAGCGCACTTACTCGAACACCTTCGCCTCCGCCACGGAGGCGCTAGGCCAAGCTGGCACTCTCTCCATCCAGGTCGGCAGCGGCACCGCCACCGACATCGCGATCAGCGCGGACGACAAGCTCGACGACGTGATCGGCAAGATCAACTCGGCGGGTCTGAAGGTCACGGCCTCGGCCTTCTTCGACGGCACGACCTACCGCATCCAGCTGCGCGGCCAAGAGAGCGGCGCGGCGAATGCCCTCACCATCAGCGAGAACGGCACCAGCTTCGGCTTCAACGACGCCGGAAACACCACGCAGATCGCGCAAGACGCGCGCATCAAGCTGGACAACCAGTTCACCATCACCTCCAGCACCAACCAGGTCACGGGCGCCATCCGCGGCGTCACGCTGGCCCTGACCGCCGAGAGCGCCTCGCCGATCACCGTCTCGGTCGAAAACGACCCGGCGGCGCTGAAGACCAAGCTGACCGCGCTGGTCGACGCGTACAACGCCGTCGTAGGCAAGGTCAAAGAGGTCGCGGGCAATGGCGGCACCAAAGCCACCGACGCGCTGCTGGCGGGTGACTCCACTCTACGCTCGATCACCTCCCGCATCTCCAGCGCCTTGCAGAAGGACGTGGGCGGCAGCAGCGCCTACCGCACGCTCGGGTCCATCGGGCTCGCCGTCGACCGCACCGGTCGGCTCTCGCTCGACGCCAGCAAGCTCGACAAGGCCCTCGCCGCCGACGCCGAAGGCGTCAGCCGGTTGCTATCCGGCACGGATGCCAACCCGACCGGCGGCGTGATGGACGTGCTCTCGTCCACGATCGACGCCTTCACGGCCAAAGACAAGGGCCTGCTCACCTCGCGCAGCGAAGCGTTCACGGCGCGCGTCAAAGCCCTGCAAGATCGCATCGATCGCGAGGAAGCACGCATCAACCGCTACGGTGATCAGCTGCGCAAGCAGTTCACCGCCATGGACACCATGGTCGCCTCCTGGCACCAGCAGTCCAGTTATCTAGCCGCCTATTTGTGACGTAGGAACCGAACATGGGATCTCCCTTCGCAGCCGTAGAAAACGCAGCCCAGCGCTATAGCCAGGTGCGCATGACCACCTCCACGCCGGGGGATCTGCTGCTCGCGTTGTACGACGGGCTGTTCCGCTTCCTCAACGGCGCCAAGATTTGCATCGAGCGCAAGGAGCTGGCGCGAGCTCGCGAGCTGCTCTCCAAGAGCTACGCCATCTTGAGCGAGCTATACATCGCCCTCGACCACAAGATCGCGCCCGAGCTGTGCGCGAACTTGGAGGCGCTGTACGGCTTCTCTATGGATCGCGTGATGCTAGCGTCGCGCAAAGGGCTGGCCGAGCCGGTCGAAGAGGTGATTCGCGTGCTCACGCCGCTGCGTGAGGCTTGGCAAATCGCGGTACCGCAAGCGGTGCGCGAGCAGCACGAGGCCGCCAAGGCCGCCTCCGAATCGAGCCGCTGATGTCCACCGATCGCGCCTCCGTCACCGCCCAGTCGAGCTGGGCTCCTCCCAGCTACTCGGGTGACCTGCGCACGGGGCTGTTCACCGCAGAGTTCAAGAACGGCGCGCGCGTCCCCGTCTGCGTGACCCGCGCCCGCGCCTACCCGGGCCTGCAGAGCCCGGCGCCCTCCACGCTCCCTTTCTACACCGCCCTTCAAGACTTGAACGCGGTCGGCCCCATCCTCGACGCGGGCTGCGGCTCCGGCGAGGGCGCACGCGCGCTTTGCGAGGCCGGTCGTGAAGTCGTCGCGGTCGAGCTCGATCACGGGGCTGCCCATTTCGCCCGAGAATTCGCGCCACGAGCGCGCGTGCTCGAGGCCGATCTCTGCACGGACGCGCCGCTCTCCGGCATGGCCGCGGCCATCGTGGCCGACACCCTGGGCCACGCCGCAGATCCCGAGGCTTTCCTGCGCAACGTGCGCGCCTGCCTCGCGCCCGGCGCCAGCGTGGTAGTTGCGGAGCCGATCGCTCACTTGGCGCAGCGCTTGATGGCCCCGGCGCGCCGCGCCTTCACCAAGCAGGAGCTCGGCTCGATGCTGGCGCGCACCGGCTTCGTGGTCGACGGCTGGCTGTGCAGCAGCGGCACCTTCGTAGCGTGCGTCGCGCGGCGGGTGGAAGAGCCCGCGCTGCTCGACTTGGAGCGAGCCGGCGAGCTTGCCAGCGCGGGGCGGTTCAGCGAAGCCCGGCAGCTGCTCGAGGCGACCAAGACCGAGCGCCGCGCGCTCGCGCTCGAGCTGCTCCTGGCCCAAGCCGAGCTTGCCATGGCCGAGCGCGCTGGCGACATCGCCGCGCGCGCCTTCTTCCAAGCACGCGAGCTGGATGCGAGCGACGCGCGCGCGCTCACGGGG
>JAEYOT010000934.1 GCA_023411445.1 Pseudomonadota bacterium | reverse complement strand
GAGGTAGAGGACGAGCAGGCGCTCGCTGGGCGCGGCGAGGGCCTGCTCCAGCTCGGCGGGCTCGATCGGCACCAACTCCGTCATGCCCTGTGCCTAGCTCACCGCTGCCGTGCTGTCGAAGGGCGAGGCGTTTCCTTCCGCGTTCGTCGGGCAGGCTTGGTGCGCGAGGGGCCGGTCGGTGCAGGACCTGCGGCTTGCTGCAGCGCTGCGAACATCCAGGCTACGCCGCGATCTTCCAAGGCTGCGCGTGTGGCGACGATTTTCATCGGATGGTGGCGGAGGCGCACCGGCGCGGGTGCCCACTCCAGGCCGAAGCGGGCGGCGTGCGTGCGCGCCAAGCTGAGCGGTACGGCGCTGACCAAGTCCGTGCGCTCCAGCGCGGCCAGCGCCAGCATGAAGCTTGGCACCGTGAGGGCCACGCGCCGGCTCAAGCCCTTCTTGCTCAGCGCATCGTCGACGAAGCCGTGCTGATCGCCGCTGGCCGAGACCAGCACGTGCTGCGCCGCGCAGTAGCGAGCGAGCGTGGGCGCGGCCAAGAAGGCGTGACCGCGCCGGGCTACAATCACGAACTCATCCCCTTCGACG
Source organism: Pseudomonadota bacterium (assembly GCA_023411445.1). Classification (GTDB taxonomy): domain Bacteria; phylum Myxococcota_A; class Polyangia; order Polyangiales; family Polyangiaceae; genus PMG-095. The sequence goes on along the minus strand of JAEYOT010000934.1, from coordinate 6,064 downwards.
GGAGCGCTGGCGAAGCGTGCCGGGATCTGCTCGAGCCCGACCAGCGCCAGGTCGATGCGGCGTGCTTCCAGCTCCGGCAGGGCTTCGAACGGGAGGAGCTGCCGCAGGCCAATGTCCACCAGCGGCGCCTGCTGCCTGGTGTGAGCGAGCAGCGCCGGCAGGTGCACGACGGCCGATGAGTCCGCCATGCCCAAGAGGAAGCGCCGCTGGGCCGTGGCCGGCTCGAAGGGCGTGCTGGCGGCGAGCACCCGCTCAACTTGTCCCAAGATCTCCGCGATCGCCGGCGCCAGCTCCAGCGCGCGCGCCGTGGGGACGACGCCCTTCGGCGTGCGCAAGAACACCGGGTCGCGCAGCAAGCGGCGGAGCCGTCCCAGCGCGTGACTGACCGCCGAGGGCGACAAGGCGAGCTTCTGCCCCGCCTTGCCCACGTGCCTGCTCTCGAGCACGGCCTGGAAGACCACGAGCAGATTCAAGTCGATGCTAGCCAGCTGCACCTGATTCATCGCTTTGGTGAAATCGTATCACTTTCTTCAGCATCGGGGCGGGCGCACAACAGTGGCCTCACGAGGAGGACCCCATGAATCCCTGTTTTTGTTCGCTACCCTGCTGACCGGCTGCGACCGCGCTCTCCCGCTGCCGTGCGGAGCGCGAGCGCGTCCGTCGCGTACATGCGCGGCGAGCCGCGGAAGGAGTTACGCGGGTACTGATCCAGCAACACCATCAGCGCCAGCGCGCCTTCAGGCGTCGCGAGCCAGTGCGCGAGCGAGCCCGTCGCGGCGGCCTCGTGCAGCGTGGAGAAGCGGTTTGGCCGCTTCCCGCACCGCAACGCCATCCTCGGCCGTGCTCCGCGCCCTGAAGAGCTCCAGTACTTGGCCGAGGGCGGCTTCGCGGGCTGAGGCGTCCTAGCCGAGCGCGAGCGTTTGGCTCACGTTCAGCTCCGCCAAGAAGGCCCGGTCGTGGCTCGCGACGACGAGACCTCCGGGCCAGCGCCGCAGCGCGGCGGCCAGCGCGCGTTGACCGACGAGATCGAGGCTGAACGTCGGCTCGTCGAGCACGAGCAGCTCAGGGCCGGGGGAGCGCGAGAGCAGCGCGATCAGCGCCGCGCGCGTGCGCTCCCCCGGGCTGAGCGAGCGGAGCGGCCGCCCTGCCAGCGCCAGCGGGAACTTGTGAGCGACCAGCAACGCTGCCACCTGCTCCGGGGTGCGTCCCAAGCTCAGCTGCAGGTGCTGGCTCAAGGACTCCTCCAGCAGCCAATTGCGCCCGCCCTGCTCGATCAAGCCAACCCTCGCCGCGTTGGCCCGCGCCTGACCGGCGTGCGGCCGACGTTGGCCCGCCATGATCTCGAGCAGCGTGGTCTTGCCTGCGCCGTTCGGACCGATGACTGCGATGCGCTGGCGCCCCAACTCCAAGCTGAGCTCGCTGAAGAGCTGGCGGCCGTCGGCCATGGCGCTGACGCCCTGGAGCGCGATCGTGGGTCGCCCATCGTCCGGCGGCAGCTCGGGCAACGGCAGCTCCAGATCCAGCTCCACGTTGAGGGCGCGGCGCGTGGCCTGGGTGAAGCCGCGCAGCGCTGCCAGGCGCTGCTCGCGCAGCTTGGCCATCCGACCGTGGCTGACCTGAGCCTCGCCGCGCTTGCGGTTCAAGGTGATGGGCGCGGTTACGCGGTCGAGCTCCACGCAGCGTCCGCGTCGCTTCTTGCGGGCTCGCCGCCGCGCGGCGTGCGCCGAGTGAGCTTCGTGGCGCGCGAGCTGGTTCAGGGTGCGAGCGTAGCGCCGCTCCTGCGCCAGGTGCTCACTCGCTAAGTGCTCGTCCAGCTCCGCCAGCGTCCCGCCGAAGTAGTGGCAGCCGCTCTCGCTCACCACGAAGAAATGCCGCATGTCCTCCAGCAAGCGCCGGTCGTGCGTGGCGATCAGCGCGCAGCCGGTGAAGCTGGCGAGCCAGTCGCGCAGCCACGCCACGGCGTCCTCGTCGAGGTGCAGGGTAGGCTCGTCGAGCAGCAGGATCTCGGCGCCCGCGCAGCTGGCCTCGGCCAACGCCAGCAGGCGCTGCTCGCCGCGGCTGAGCGGCAGCGTCGTGTCCTCCAGCTGCGGAACGTAGCAGAGCGCGCCGCGCGTCACCACGCGGCCCGAGGTCGGCGAGGTGACGCCGGCGATCAGGTCGAGCAGCGTCGATTTGCCCACGCCATTACGGCCTACCAGCGCCACCCGCTCGCCTCCGACGCACAGGTTGAGCTCCGAGAACAGCACGCGGCGACTCGGCGTCTCGAAGGAGACGCGGGTCAGCTCGATACGAGGTGCAGTCATTCCATCTCTCCCAGCGCGCGCGCGATGCGCGCCATCACGGCGTTTGGCCCTTGAAATTGCAGCGTCAGGCCGGCATCACCGGCGTCGCTGCGCGTGACTCGACAGTTGGCGTAAATCGAGCTGAGCAGTTGCCCAGCCGTGTACGGCACAAAGGCCGTGAGCGACTGCTCCTGGCTGCGAACCGTCGCGATCAGCCGCTGCTCCAGCTCCGCCACTGCCCGATCGTCGCGCGCGCTGAGCGCCGTCCAGGGGTGACCGGCCGCGAGGCGACCGAGCTCTTCCGGGTCGGGCGGCTCTTCCAGTCGATCCAATTTGTTGAACACGTAGAAGCGCGGCACGGCTTGCGCGCCCATCCGTTCGAGCAGCTCGGTCGTGGTGCGGAGCTGGAGCTCGCGCTCCGGATCGGAGACGTCGACCACCAGCAAGAGCAGCGTGGCCTCGCTGATCTCCGAGAGGGTGGACTCGAAGCTGGCGAGGAGGCGCTGCGGCAAGCGACGAATGAAGCCGACGGTGTCGCTCAGCACGACCTCCCCGCCATGGCGCGAGAGGCAGCGCGAGGTGGTGTCGAGCGTCTCGAACGGCATGTCCCGAGCCGACAGGCGCGCGCTGGTGAGCGCGTTCATCAGCGAGGTCTTCCCGGCGTTGGTGTAGCCGACCAGCGTGATGCGCTGGCAGTCGCTGCGCTTCCGACGCTGCACCTTGCTGGAGACTTCGCTGTGAGCGAGCGCGCTGCGCAGCTCTTTCAAGCGCCCGTCCAGCTTGCGCGCCATCAGCTCCGACGCGGTCTCGCCCGGGCCGCGGGCGTAGCGGTTGCCGCCTGTCTGTTGATCCATATCCAGCCCCAAGCCGCGAATGCGCGGACGCAGGTACTCGAGCTGCGCGATCTCCACCTGGATCTTGGCGCGACGAGTGCGAGCGTGACGCAAAAAGACGTTGAGGATGACGGCTTCGCGATCGCAGATGGCCATCCCGGCTGCATCTTCCAGGTTGCGGGCTTGTGAAGGCGTCAGCTCAGCGTCCAACACCAGCATGGTGGCGCCGGCGGCACGCGCGCGCTCCGCGAGGGCGCTCGCGGTGCCGCTGCCGAGCAGGGTCCGCGCGTTCGGCTTCGTGAGGTGGCACAGCTCCTGGCCGACCACGCGACCGCCTTGGTGCTCGACCAGCGCGGTGATCTCCGCCAGCTGGGCGGCGCGCGCGACGGGATCGCGCTCACTGCCGATGGACACGACGTAGCAAGCGCTGGCGTCGTCCTCGAGCAAGCCGACGGGCGCCTCACGCCCGCTCCAGTGGGCGACGAGCTGCTCCAGCTCGCCTTCGTCGGCGACCGGAACCTCCGAGTGCTCAGCGACAGGCTTAGAGTGGAACTTGAGCATACGAATCCTCTTTCTCAGATACGGAATCAGGCGGTGCGCGCGCACGTCCGCACGCCCGCGCTTCACGGCAGGAAAAACGAGTGACAAGGGGCGGCGCGCTCACCGCAGTCGGTGGCGCTGGCCGGCGAGCGCGGCGACAGCGGCCGCTCGTCGTGCTCGGCCAGGGCCGAAATCAGGGCGAAACGGCGCGCCAAAGCACGCTCAGCAGTGGGAACCTTCGCGAAAGCTCGGCGAGCAAGACAGCACGCGCCCCACGCCCTAGGCGCGAAGACGCAGCAATGCCTCGGTCAGCTCGCTAGAGAAGCTTTAGACGAAGTAGTGCAGCCACATAGTGCTCCACTACCTAACACAGCGCTCGCTCCCGTCAAGACGCCAGGAGCGAAGAATTGATGCCACCGCCTGTCACGCCGAGCCGACTCGCGGCTATGATGAGGTATGGACGTACTGAAGAACGTGAAGCACCGCTTGTTCGTGCCGGCGCTGGCCGCCCTGGCGGTGCTCGGTACCGCCGCCGGTTACGCCGCTCACGCCTACGCCTCGGACGACGATTGCTGTTACGAGGGCTCGCCCTGCTGCGGCCCCGGCGCGGAGTGCTGCGCGGCGAAGCTCAAGACCGCTCAGAAGTGAGCTTGCCTCACTGAGCGCGGCGGTGCTGCTCAACGCGCCAGGCGCGCTGCCACTGCCGCCACGCTCGGGATATCCGCGTCGGCCCAGTCGAAGCCGCTGAGCTGCTCGGCCGTCGCCCAGGTGACGGTCGCGTGCTCCCGGAGCGTGAGCTCGCCGCCGACGATGCTCGCGGCGTACACGTCCAGCACGATCTCGAGCTCAGCCGCGCGAGCGGTGCCGCTGCCGAGCAGCTCGTGCACCTCGATCTGGAGCCCGAGCTCTTCCGCGATCTCTCGCGCCAGCGCGCGCTCCGGCAGCTCTTCAGGCTCGACTTTACCGCCCGGGAACTCCCACTTGCCGGCCAGGCTCATGCTCGGTCCGCGCTGCGCCACCAGGCACTTGCCGGAGCGGAGCACGGCCGCGCCCACTACCTGGATCCTCCTCGGCGCGCCCTCGTCGGTCATGGCGTAGCTAGTCGCCCAGGCAAATGCCGATGTCCCGCGCGGTTTGGATGGTGTCGCACACCACGTCCACCCCGCGCGTGCCACCGACGACCTGCTCGAACGGGACGAGCGTGATTTCGCCGGCCACCTGCGCCACCATGCCGGTGCGGTCCGTCTCCGCCAGGTAGCGCACGGCGGCCGAGCCCATGCGCTGCGCCAACAAGCGATCGAAGCTGTTGGGAGAGCCGCCGCGCTGCAGGTGGCCGAGCACCACCGCGCGCGTCTCGTAGCCGCTCTTTTGGTGGAGCTGCTGCGCCAGCACCGCGCCGATGCCGCCCAGCATGGCATGCTCGCTGAAGGCGTCCTTGGCGCGCTTGTACAGCGGCTCCGCGCCTTGCTCGCGCGCTCCTTCCGAGACAATCACGATGGCGAAGCCCGGACCTTGCTCGTAGCGCTGCCGCAGCTTGGCGCAGATGCGGTCCAGGTCGTACGGGATCTCCGGGAGCAAGATCACGTCCGCGCCGCCGGAGATGCCAGCGTGCAGCGCGATCCAGCCGGCGTCACGCCCCATCACCTCCACGATCATGACGCGGCCGTGCGCCTGCGCCGTGGAGTGCAGGTTATCGAGCGCGGCGGTGGTGGTATCCACCGCGGTAGAGAAACCGAACGTGACGTTGGTGCCGCGCAGATCGTTGTCGATCGTTTTGGGGACGCCGATCACGCGCGGCAAGCCGCGCTCCATCAGCGCGCTGGCGATGCGCATGGAGCCGTCACCGCCGAGCGCCACGATCGCGTCGATGCCCAGCTCCTTGGCGCGAGCGACGACGCGCGCGGAGACATCCGTCGGCACCAGCGCGTCGCCTTGGCGCATCGGGTAGCGGAATGGATCGCCGCGGTTCGTCGTGCCCAGGATGGTGCCGCCCTGGTGGAAGATGCCGCGAATTTTCTCGCGATCGAGCGGGATGATGCCGGCGTCCCCCTCGTCGATCAGCCCCTGATAGCCCGAGCGGATACCCAGCACCTCCCAGCCGCGGTTGAGCGCGCTGAGCGCCACGGAGCGAATGACCGCGTTGAGCCCCGGGGCGTCGCCGCCGCCCGTGTTGATGGCGATTCTGCGAGACATGACGCTCAAGGAGACCCGAAACGTTTGCGCCGTCAATAGGTGACGGCTATCTCCGAGAGCATGCAAGCCAAGGGCACCCTCTCCCCCGCCTTCAACGCCGGCAACACGGCCGTGATCACCGGCGCCGCCAGCGGCATCGGCCTCGCTGCCGCCCGCCGCCTCGCTGAGCGCGGCCTGAAGGTCGTGCTGGTCGATCGCCCCGGCGCCGCGCTGGAG
>JAEYOT010000888.1 GCA_023411445.1 Pseudomonadota bacterium | reverse complement strand
GCCTTGACACGCACGGTCTCGGGCAGCGCGTCGATGGGATCGGGCGCGTGGGGGCCGCGCTCGCTCTTCTGCATCAGGTCGTCCACGACCATGCCTTCGTGGTCGCTGGAGAGCGAGACGGCGCGCGACGGTGAGGCGCCAGGCGCGAGCGCGCGGCTCAGCGCATCCGACAGCTCGCGCGCCGTTTGAAAGCGCTTGTCCGGATCGCGCTCGAGCGCTTTGTGGAACCACTGCTCGAAGGCGGGCGGCAAGTCCGGTCGCAGCTTGTTCGGACGCGGCAGCGGCGCGCTGGCGATCTGCGCCAGGATCATGGCCACGCCTTGATCCACGCTCCACACGGTTTGGCCCGTGAGACACTCGTAGACGATGCAGCCGAGAGCCCACAGATCGGCGCGGTGATCGACCTCGCCTTTGCCCCTGGCTTGCTCCGGGCTCATGTACGCGGGCGTGCCGAAAAGCGCGCCTTCTCGCGTCAAACGAGCGCTAGCCTGATCGCCGCCGGTGGTCTCGTAGAACTTGGCTAGACCGAAGTCGACCAGCTTGGCGAGCAGCTTGCCTTCCTCGTCCTTGGTCAGAAAGATGTTCTCTGGCTTGAGATCGCGGTGAACGATGTTCGCTTCGTGCGCCTTGCCGAGGCCGCGCGCCGAATGCGTCGCGATGCGGAGCGTGCTGTCGAAGTCCAGCTGGCGCGCGCGTGTGAGCAGATCGTAAAGGCTCTCGCCCTCGAGCAGCTCCATCACCAGGAAGGGCCGCTCCTCGTACATCCCTGAGTCGTAGACGTCGCAGATGTAGGGGCTGCGCACGGCCGCTGCAGCGCGCGCCTCGCGTAGAAAACGCTCGCGCACGATGCGCGACGTGATCAGCTCCGCCGCGAGGATCTTCACCGCGACGCGTTTGCCGATGTCGATGTTCTCGGCTTCGTACACGGCGGCCATACCGCCCCGGCCGATCTCCCGCGTGACCCGGAACTTCCCCTCGAGCAGCGTGCCGTCCGGGACCTTGGACTGGTTCTGTGTGACCATGGGGAGAAGGAGGGGGACGAGAGCGCCTCGCCGAGCCCTCCAAGCGACGGCGGACCGACGGAGTGGGGAGGGTAATACTACTGCTGACGGATTTCGGGCACTTTGGAGAGCCGGCTTGTTGGCCGGCGTCGATACCCTCTGTTTCCGCGCGCCGCGCCCAATCGACCAAATTTTCACGAAAGTAGCGGGTCAAGCCGCGGGACTTCTATGCGAAACATTCACGAAACAAGTACCCCGTTACTCCCTTGGCTCGGGCTCGCGATGTGAGCACCAGGATTCTTACTCGTTGCCTCCTCAGGCCGGAGGGAACGGGCAGGGCCCCACTCTGGGGTAAGAACCCCCCAACGGATGGAGAGCGAGATGAAGAAGGTCGAGGCAATCATCAAGCCTTTTAAGCTGGACGAAGTAAAGGACGCGTTGTCCGAGGTCGGCATCCAGGGCATGACCGTCACCGAGGTGAAAGGCTTCGGTCGTACGGGTGGCAAGAAGGAAGTGTACCGAGGCTCGGCCTATGTCGTGGACTTCGTACCCAAGGTAAAGCTTGAGATCGTCGTGCCCGACCAGATGGTGCACCAGGTCATCGACGCCATCGAAAAGAGCGCGAAGACGGGTCGCATCGGCGACGGCAAGATCTTCGTGATGCCGGTGGACGAGGCCGTGCGCATCCGCACGGGCGAGCGCGCCGAAGAAGCGATCTGAGCGCGCGCTGGGGCGTGGGGCGGTGCCGCGGTGGCGTGAAGTCGCCGCGCGCCGTCGCGTCCGTCTGACTGGCCGGGCTCCCGGGCGCCGCTGGGCGCGATCGCCACCCGGCCTCCCCCTCTCTACCGGCCTTACCGGACCGGACACGTCGGCGTACGGAGCTGCCCCGGCGGCGACGCTGGCGGCCAGTTACGTGGCAGTGGTCGGCGTTGTAGGCTGCGCTGACTTGAGGAGGCCACGGCATGGATCCGAAGCACGCCATAGATCTCGGTAAGCAGCACGGCGCGGTGATGGTCGATTTGAAGTTCATCGACCTGATCGGCAAGTGGCAGCACACGTCCGTGCCGTTCCACCGGCTGAACGTCGAAGCCTTCGAAGATGGCTTCGGCTTCGACGGCTCGTCCATCCGCGGCTTCCAGCCGATCAATCAGAGCGACATGCTGCTGATCCCGGACCCGGCCACGGCCGTGATGGATCCGTTCACCAAGCATCCGACGCTGTCGCTCATCTGCACGATCCAGGACACGATCACGCGGCAGACCTACTCGCGCGATCCGCGCCAGATCGCGGTGAAGGCCGAGGCTTACTTGAAGAGCACCGGCTACGCGGACACGGCGTACTTCGGACCGGAAGCGGAGTTTTTCATCTTTGACGACGTGCGCTTCGACGTGAAGGGGCACGAAGCGTTTTACGCCATCGACTCGGTCGAGGCGCACTGGAACAATGGCCGCGCGGAGGGGCCGAACCTCGCGCACAAGCTGCGCCCGAAAGAAGGCTATTTTCCGGTGCCGCCGCAGGACACGCAGATGGACCTGCGCACCGAGATCTGCCTGGAGATGGAGAAGCTGGGCATCGAGGTGGAGGTGAGCCACCACGAGGTCGCCACGGGCGGTCAGGGCGAGATCGACATGCGCTACGACAGCTTGCTGCGCTGCGCCGACAAGCTGATGTGGTTCAAGTCGATCGTGAAGAACGTGGCTTATCGCAACGGCAAGACCGCCACGTTCATGCCCAAGCCGATGTTCGGCGACAACGGCAACGGCATGCACTGCCACCAGTCTTTGTGGAAGGACGGCAAGCCGCTGTTCGCCGGTGACGGCTATGCCGGACTGAGCGAGCTCGCCCTCTACTACATCGGCGGCATCCTCAAGCACTCGCACGCGCTGGCGGCGCTCACGAACCCCACGACCAACAGCTACCGGCGCCTGGTGCCCGGCTACGAAGCGCCGGTCAACCTGGCGTACTCCAGCCGCAACCGCTCGGCCGCCATTCGCATCTCCACGTACTCTCCGTCGCCCAAGTCACGCCGGCTGGAGCTGCGCTTCCCGGACCCGGCGACGAACCCGTACCTGGCGTTCAGCGCGATGCTGATGGCGGGGCTCGACGGTATTCAGAACAAGATCGATCCGGGGCCGCCGCTCGATAAGGACATCTATGCGCTTTCCGCGGAGGAGTTGAAGGATGTCCCCCGCATGCCGGCCTCGCTCGAGCAATCGCTCGACGCGCTGGAGGCCGATCACGAATTTTTGCTCAAGGGCGACGTCTTCACCAAAGACGCTATCGAGATGTGGCTGGACTACAAGCGCGAGCACGAAGTCCAAGCGTCGCGTCTGCGTCCGACGCCGTTCGAGTACTACCTGTACTACGACGTTTGAACGACGCCGCGCGCCCAGACTCGGCACCTGCACGCTAGGTGCGTGAAGTGAAGGAACGTGGCGCGGGGTGTGGGAACGTTGCGTACATGTAGTGTGCGCGACTACCCAAGCCGCAGGTGGCTGCATCTGACGCCACTACGCGGATTTTGGTCAATGTGTCGCCGCGAGTTGGAAGCATTCGAGCGTTTGGTATGCTGATGGAGCTGCTGCGGCACACGAGCCGCAGCCTTTCGACTTTGCCCGAACCCGAAGACAACTACGAGTCCACGCTCGAGGTGACCATCTCGCGCGACATGGGCACGCTCATCCGTGTGGCGGCGGAGCAGCGCGCGCTCGTGCTGGTGCTGTCCGGCAACCGCCTCGGTCATCGCCTCGTGCTGGGGGATGCTCCGGTGGACGTGGGGCGAGGCTCCGCGGCAGGGCTGATCCTGGACGCGGACTCGGTGAGCCGAAAACACGCGCGTATCGAGCGGTTTGGCGGCGGCCACCGGCTGGTGGATCTGGATTCAACCAATGGCACGTACGTAAACGGCGTCAAGGTCAAGGAGCGGTTGCTCAAGGACGGGGACCGCATCGGCATCGGCAAGGCCCTGCTCAAGTACATCGCCGGCGGCAACATCGAAGGCGCGTACCACGAGGAGGTGCAGCGTCTGATGCGTTTCGACCCGCTCACGAACATCTTCAACAAGCGGCACTTCGACGAGAGCCTGCGGCTCGCCGTGTTCACGGCGACTGGGTCGGCGCGCGCCCTCTCATTGATCGTGTTCGACTTGGATCACTTCAAGAAGATCAACGACACCTACGGTCACATGGCGGGTGACGCCGTGCTGTGCGGCGCCACCGCCGCGGTGCAAGCCGTGCTCCGCCCGAACGAGCTGTTCGGGCGCGTGGGCGGCGAGGAGTTCGCCGTGCTGTGCGACGATACGGATCTACCGAGCGCGCTCCAGCGAGCGGAAGCGCTGCGCCGCGCCGTGATGCGCGAGCCCTACGCGTTCGAGGACAAGAAGCTGCCGGTCACGGTCAGCGCCGGTGTGGCGCAGCTGGGCCGTGACGAAGAGGCGGAGCGCCTGTTCGATCGAGCGGACGCGCAGCTATACGCGGCCAAGGGCGCCGGTCGTAACTGCGTGCGCCCGGTCGGCTGAGCCGCTGCTCGGTGGTCTCGTGGGATCCCTGTTTGGTCAATTGGTCAAGCAGACTTGACTAATGCGCCAGCGTGCTGCAGATAGTCAAGTATGATTGACCAAATCGAGATCGCGACGCCTAAGTGGCTGGATCGTGAGGCTTTTCCGTTTCAGGCGCGCTGGCTGCAGACCAGCCAGGGCCGCATTCACTACGTGGACGAGGGGCCGCGGGACGGGGAGGTGGTGCTGCTCGTTCACGGCACGCCCAGCTGGTCCTTCGAGTATCGCAAGCTCATCCCGGTGCTGGCGCGGTCGCGGCGGGTGATCGCGCTCGACCATTTGGGCTTCGGCCTCTCCGAGCGGCCGCGCGATTTCGCGTACACCCCGGAAGCTCACGCACGAGTGCTGCGCGAGGTGGTGAGCGGCTTGGGCCTCACGCGCTTCGCCCTAGTGGTGCACGACTACGGCGGACCCATCGCGCTGCCGCTGGCCGTCGAGGAGCCGGCGCAGGTCAGCAGCCTGGTGGTGCTCAACAGCTGGATGTGGCACCTGGCTGAGGATCCGAAGGTGGCGCAGGGCGCGCGCTGGATGGGGTCCTGGCTGGGTCGCTTCCTGTACCGCTGGCTGAACGTCTCGCTGCGGCTGCTCATGCCGTACGCCTTTGGTCAACGGGAGAAGCTCACGCGCGAGATCCACACGCAGTACTTGGCGCCGTTCCCTGGGCGTGACGAGCGCGAGCGCGTGCTGTGGCGGCTCGCTCACGCGCTCTTGGCCTCGCGGAGCAGCTTCGAGCGGCTGTGGCAGGCTCGGGCGGCGCTTGCGCACACTCCCAGCTTGATCGTGTGGGGCATGGCGGATCGTGCGCTGCCACCCGCGGTGCTGGCTCGCTTCCGCGAGGCGCTGCCTGGCGCAGAGGTGAGGGAGCTTGCGGGGGTAGGGCACTGGCCGCAAGAAGAGGCGCCCGAGGAGCTGGGCCGGCTGCTGGACGGGTTTTTGCCGCGCAGCTCGGCGCCGCAAGGTAAGCTCGCCAGCGCTTGAAGACGCTCGATCCGGACGCGTTCGAACGACTGAAGCGCGAGAGCGTCGCGCAGCTGCTCTTCAAGTGCGCCCGCATCGTCAACGCGCGCGCGCTCGAGCGCGTGAGCGCGCGGCCCGGTGCGCCGCCGCTACGCGCGGCTCACACGTCGCTCTTGCCGCACCTGAGCTCGGAGGGGGTGCGGGGCGCGGAGCTGGCGAAGAAGCTCGGGGTGAGCAAGCAGGCCGTGAGCCAACTGGTCACGGAGCTGGAGGAGTGGGGCGTGGTGGAGCAGGTGGCCGATCCGAACGATGGTCGCGCCAAGCTGGTTCGCTTCACGCCGAAAGGGGAGCGCAGCCTGCTGCAGGGCCTTTCGGTGCTGAGCGAGCTGGAGCGGGAGCTGTGCGACAAAATTGGAAAGCGCCGTATGCAGGAGCTGCACACGGCGCTTTTGGCCTTGGAGAAGGCGCTAACGGGCTGAGCTATCAGGCCGACGCGCGAGCGCCGCCCTTGCCCTTACCCTTGGCGGCCGGCTTCTTCGCCGGGGCCTTGGCGCTGCCGTTGGCGACGCCGTTGAGGCCGTGGCCCTTGAGCAGGGTGCCGCCGAGATCCGCCGCCAGCTGCTTGGCGCGGCTCGTCTTCTCCCATGAGAACTCCGCGCGACCGAAGTGACCGTAGGCGGCGGTGGGGCGGTAGACGGGGCGGAGCAGATCCAGCTCCTCGATCAGGGCGCGCGGGCGGAAGTCGAACTTCTCCGCGATGTAGGCGGCGAGCTTCTCGTCGTCCAGCTTGCCGGTGCCGAAGGTGTGCACGTACACGCCCATGGGCTTGGCCACGCCGATGGCGTACGCGACCTGCACTTCGCACTTCTTGGCCAGGCCAGCGGCGACCACGTTCTTGGCGACGAAGCGCGCGTAGTAGCAGGCGGAGCGATCCACCTTCGACGGATCCTTACCGCTGAAGGCGCCGCCGCCGTGGCGACCCATGCCGCCGTAGGTGTCCACGATGATCTTGCGGCCGGTGAGGCCGGCATCGCCGCAAGGGCCGCCAATCACGAAGCGACCGGTCGGGTTGATGAAGTACTTGGTGTTCTTGTCGAGCAGATCCTTCGGCAGGATCTTCTTCACGACCAGCTCCATCACGGCCTCCTTGAGCGTCTTGTGCTTCACGCTCTCGGAGTGCTGCGTCGAGATCACGACCGTCTCGATGCGCTTGGGCACGTCGTTTTCGTACTCGACGGTGACCTGGCTCTTGCCGTCCGGTCGCAAAAAGTCCACCTGGTTCTTCTTGCGCACGGCCGCGAGCTGCTTGGCCAGCTGGTGCGCGTACATGATGGGGGCCGGCATGAGCTCCGGCGTCTCGTCGCAGGCGTAGCCGAACATCAGGCCCTGGTCGCCCGCGCCCTGCTCCTTGAACAGACCCTCACCCTCGGTGACGCCCTGTGAGATGTCCGGCGACTGCGGCTCGACCGCGATCAGGATGCCGCAGGTGTCCGCGTCGAAGCCCATCTCCGAGCTGGTGTAGCCGATGTCCTTGATGGCGTTGCGCGCCACCTTGCCGAAGTCGATGCTGGCCTTGGTGGTGATTTCGCCGGCGAGCACCACGAAGCCCGTCTTGCACAGCGTCTCGCACGCGACGCGGCTGTTCTTGTCGCCGGCGAGCGCGGCGTCGAGCACGGCGTCGGAGACGGCGTCGCTCACCTTGTCTGGATGGCCTTCGGTGACGGACTCGGAAGTGAACAGATAACGACTCATGAGTTGCTCCGGCGCTTTGCGGCGCGTGACCCAGGACCACACCGGCCCTGGGGAAAAACCGGGCGGACCCTAGCACGGATCCATGGCGCTGGAAGCGTGAGCCACAGCGGCGCCAGAGGCCCGTCTAGCCGGGGTTTTTGCCGTTTCGTCGCAGCAGAGCGTCCAAGGTGCGGACCAGCTCGTCCGCTTCGGCCGGCTTGGCCAGGTAGGCGTCGGCCCCGGCGTCGTAGCCCTTGATGGCGTCGATGCGGGCATCCTTACTGGTGACCATCACGATCGGCACTTGCATGTAGGCGGGCTCTTGGCGCAGCGCGCGCACCAGCTCGTAGCCATCCAGCTTGGGCATCATCACGTCGCTGGAGACGGCGTCGAAGCGCTGCTCGCGGGCGAGCCGCAAGGCCTCCTCGCCGTCCTCCGCCACCGTGACCTCGAAGCCTGCGCGCGTGAGCTCGCGCTGGATGGCGTCGCGGATCAGCGCGCTATCCTCCGCGACCAAGATCTTGGCGCGCGTGCTGGAGACGGCGCGCGCGCGGGCGCGCAGCTCGCTACCACGACCGCGGGTGGCGCGCGCGGCGACGTCCGCCAAGTCCACCACCAGGACCATGCGCTCGCCGATCAGGGCGGCGCCTGCCGTGCAGGGCGCCGCGCTCAGCAGCGGGCCCAGCGCCTTGATCACCACCTCGTGCCGGCCGATCACCTGCTGCACCAGCAGCGCCAGCTCCGCTTGCCCTTGCCGCACCAGCACGACAGCGGCGGCTTGCTCGTCGCCGAGCGACGCGCCGCCGGACAAGCCGAGCACCTCTGCCAGATCCACGGCCGGGATGAGTTGCCCGCCGTAGCGCACGCAGACGCCCGTGGCGACGCGCTCCAAATCGCCAGGATTTACGGCCTGAGCGCTGACGACCGCGTCGAGCGGGATGGCCACCAGCTCGCCGCCGACGCGTGCCGACAGCACCTGTGTGATAGCGAGCGTGAGCGGCAAGCTCAGCGAGAGCAGGGTGCCCTGGCCCGGCTGCGAGTCGATCTGGATTTCGCCCTTCAAGCGCGCGATCGCCTCGCGCACCACGTCCATCCCCACGCCGCGGCCCGAGACGTCCGACACTTGCTGGGCGGTGGAGAAGCCGGCCTTGAAGATGAGCTGGTGCGCCTGCTCCGTATCCAGCGCGTCTGCCTCGTCCGCGCTGAGCAGGCCCTTCTCTACGGCTTTACGCTTGAGCTTCTCCGCGTCCAACCCGCGACCATCATCGCGGATGCTGACGACGATCTGCCCGCCGCGTTGACCCGCGGAGAGCACGATGCGTCCGCTAACCGGCTTGCCCGCTGCCAGGCGCTCTGCCGGCGGCTCGATGCCGTGGTCCGCGGCGTTACGGACCAGGTGCAGCAGCGGATCTTCCAGCCGCTCCACCAGTACCTTGTCGAGCTCCGTGCTCTCGCCCTCCAGCTCCACCACGATCTGCTTGCCCAGCTTGCCGGCCAGCTCGCGCACGGTGCGCTGGTATTTCGAGAAAAGCCGCGCGATCGGCACCATGCGCAGCTTCATCACGGTGTCCCGCAGCTGGCCTACGGCGAGCCCCAGGCCGCCCAGGCCGAGCTCCACCTCGCCGTAGGTTTCGCGCAGGACGCGCTCCAGCCGCTCCAGCTCTTCGCCCAGCACGGCTGCGCTGCCGTTCAGACCCGGCGCGGCTGCCACACGCTTTCGCACCGCCGCGACCTCGCGCAAGATCGTGACCTGCACCTCGCTGGCGCTGGTGAGCCGGCCGCGCGCGAGCACGACCTCGCCGACCAAGTTGAGCAGGTGATCCACCTTCTCGAACTCGATGCGCAGCGTGCTCTGTGCGCTCGCTCCGGTTGGGCTCCGCGCAGCGAGCGGGGCGGGGGCGCTGAGGGCTGGCTCGGCCGAGCTCGTTGCGGGCACGGTTGGGCTCGCCGGCGGCGGCAAGCTGGGATCCGCCAGGCGCGCGAGCAGCCCGCGCACGTCCACGTCGATGCGCTGGCCGGCGCGAGCTCGGCTCACGATCGCGCGCAGCGCGTCCAGCGCCTCGAGCAGCACGTCCACCACGGCGCGGTCCACGGTGCGCCGGCCGTCGCGGAGCGAGCCGATCAGATCCTCCGCCACGTGCGCGACGCGGTTCATCTTGGTCAGACCGGCGAAGGCGCTGCCGCCCTTGAGCGTGTGCAAATCCCTGAAAATATCGCTGATCAGCTCGCGATCCGTCGCGTGGTGCTCCAGCCGCAGCAGGCGCTCGGACAGCGCGTCCGTCCGCTCGGCGCACTCGTCCAGGAACGCGGCGACCATGTCCTCGGCCAAGGTTGGCTGCCACAGACTCTCCGCGTCATCGTTGGGC
>JAEYOT010000880.1 GCA_023411445.1 Pseudomonadota bacterium | reverse complement strand
ATCCGCCGCAATCAACGCCCGTCTCCGTGCCGTTCTTCACGCCGTCCGTGCACGAAGGCGCCGCTTGGCAGATACCGCCCGTGCAGATGCCGCTCGTGCAATCCGCTGCCACGCCGCACGTCTGGCCGTTGCCGCACTTCGCGCTGCACGACCCGCCGCAATCAACGCCGGTTTCCGTCCCGTTCTTCTCGCCGTCCGTGCACGTGGGCACGGGAGGCGCGCTGCCGCAGCCGACGTCGACCCGATCCACGTACAGGTTGCGATCTTGCCCGTTCTGGTTCAGGTCGTTCGTGAACTCGACCCTGATCTCCTTCGCGCCGCTCGTGGCCGTGAAGGAGAAGGTGTACGGTGCGTAGCTGGTCGTGTTCACGGTCTTGTTGCCCAGCACCGTGCCCCCGACGGAGACGCGCAGGTTCGGCCACACGTTGGCCGCGACGGAGCCAGACGCCAGGACGGTGATGGTCGTCACTCCCGCGGTGAAGGTGTGCTGCGTCGAGATGTAGCCGTTGGACCAGATGTTCCAGCCGCCCGACACGGAGCCGCCGGTCGACTTGTACATGCTCTCGGCCTCGTAGGACTTAGGCGAGCACGGCTTGTCGACGGCCGGCTCCGTTCCGTCGATCTGGCGGAGAAACTCGACCAGGTTGCTCAAGTCCTGTCCGGCCAGGGTCACGCCCTGGTGCGCCAAGACTGCTTCTTCCAGCGTCTTCGCCGAGCCGTCGTGCAAGTACGGCGCGGTGGCGAACAGGTCGCGGAGCGTGGGCACGTCGAGGCCTAGGAGCGGCCCGGCCAGGCGCTTCCCGCTCCAGCTACGGATGGTCCCGATGTCTTCGAGGCCGGTACCGTCTTCCTTCGAGAAGGTCGCGCCGTAGTGGCAGCTATTGCAGGCGGCGTTCGTGAACACGACGCGGCCAGCGGCTCCCGCCGCCGTCA
Source organism: Pseudomonadota bacterium (assembly GCA_023411445.1). Taxonomy (GTDB): domain Bacteria; phylum Myxococcota_A; class Polyangia; order Polyangiales; family Polyangiaceae; genus PMG-095. The sequence goes on along the minus strand of JAEYOT010000880.1, from coordinate 5,930 downwards.
ACCCAGTGCTCGTCCGGTAAGGGCTCGGCAAGGGTTGGGTCAAGGACTTCACGTACGCCGCCAGTGCGTCCAAGTCCGCGCTCACGCCGGCCTTCACGTCACCGAGCGGCTGGCTGCGAGTTCCGGTGGCCAGCGCCGCGTCCGTCATCAGCCCAGTGCCGCCCGCGAGCGTGCGGATCTGGCCTTCAAAGTCTTGCACCTCGTCGAAGTTGCCAGTCCAATGCAGCCTTCCTTGCGCGCCAGCTCGACCGATCAGGCTGATGGTGTTGCGCAAGCCTTCGCCTTGGCCGGTCAGGTCCCAGACCCGACCGTCATCGCCGCCGTCCGCGTGGCAGGACGCGCAGCTCATGTACGCGTCGCGCGCCAAACGAACGTCGCGCGCGTCGTAGAACAGGCGCTTGCCGAGGAGCACGTTGCTCGCAAGCTTCTCCGTCGTGATCGCCGCCACGGTGGCGAGCGTCGTGCTCTTGAGCTCGCCGTTCGTCACCAGCGCGCTCAGGTCGATCGCGCTCACGGTGCGCCCCATGAAGTTGTGCACGTAGAGGCGCTGACCATTGGCTGAGAGCGCCAGGCCCTGCGGCGCCAGCCCGACCTCAACGCGCATCAACTCCGCGCCGGTGAGCGCGTTCACGACTGCAACTTGGCGGCTCGTCTCCAGCGCGACGAACAAGTACACGCCGCTCGGGTGGAACAGCGCGGCAGAAGCGAGGCCGGCGTTGTCGTGATCGAGCCGTTGCTCCAGGTTCTCGCTCTCGGTCGTCAAGTCGATGCGTGAAGTGACGGCGCGCACGGTGTTCTGAAAATCCAGATCTTGACCGTCGCGCAGCACGCCACGCGCGATGTTGTCTTGCTTGGACGGCACCCAAGCGCTCTTGCCGTCCGGTGCGATCGCGGCCGCGCCGAGGTAGTTCGGCAGACCGCGACCTTGCACCGAGCCGTCGGGGCGATCACTGTGACCCAGCGTCAACACGCGCGCGCTGGCCATCGCCGGCAGATCCACGGCGCGCACTTCCGCGATGGCCTGGCTCGTCACCAAGCTGTCGCTGCCCTCGCCGGGAGCGGGCGGGCTGATGAAGCGTGAGACCAGCAGACGAGAGCCGTCCGCCGTCAGCGACAACCCACGCGGGTTCGGCCCCACGTCGAGCGTGTTTTGCACGGCGCCGGTGGCGCCGTTGAGCTCCAAGAGCTGTCCGGTCGCGTCCAAGCTCACGTAGGCGGCGCCGCTGGGCGCGAAGACCAAGCCGTAAGGCCGCGAGCGCGCCGGGAGGCTGAAGGTCTGCGTCACCGTGAGGCTCGTCGGATCGATGACGGAGATGGTCGCGGCGTCGCGCGACACCACCCAGATCCGCCCGTTCGGCGCTACCGCCACGCTGCGCGGCGCAGCTCCGACTGCGATCTCTTTGCTGCGAGTGAGCGAGGCGCCGTCGATCACCGACACCGTGTCGGTGTCCGGGTTGACGACCCAGATGCGCTCGGCCCCGGCAGGCCGCGTCTCCACCGCGAGCTGCGAGGAGGCGCGAGGGGCACCCGCCGTCACTTCGCCACGCACGGCTTGCATGAACGTCTTCGTGACGGTGCGACCGTCGGCGAGCCGCACCGTCAACGTGACCAGGTACAGGCCGGGAGCCGCGTAGGCGTGGGTCGCGTCGGGCGTGCTGGAAGGATCGGACGGCGCGCTGCCATCACCGAAGTCCCAGATGTAAGTCGCGCCCTGGAGCGAGATGGCGGGCGCGTAGCTCACCGTGTCGCCGCTGGCCACGATGGGGGCGGCCACGGCGGGCAAGGTGGGCAGCGGCGGCTCTCGCAGCGTGAACGTGGCGTCGGCCGCGAACGTCGCGCCTGACTCCACCGGGTCGAGCCACAGCTCGAAGTTGCGGTGGTGCAGCACGTTCGCCGGGAAGTTCTTGGAGCGGAGGCTGATGCCGGTTCCAGACAAGCCCAGCTCGGGGCAGAACGTGGCGTCGGCCTTGAATAGCTCCGTGCCGTCGTTGGTGGACAAGCGGACGCGGTACCCTTGGTGGCGCAGGAACTGGCCGGGAGTGACGGTGGACTCGAGTGACACGCAGTTGCTGTCAGCCAAGCCGTCGCGCACCAAGTACCGCGCGCGGCTGAGATCCGCCGCGCTCGGGCTGTCGCCGAGCAAGCTGATAACGCCCAGCGACTGCGCGTTCACGGCGACGCCGTAGTCCGGCCAGCTGAGGCTCTGGAGCGTGATCACGTCGCCGCGCGGGAGCAGCGTGGACACGGGCGGGGCCGCCATGTCCTCACCCAAGGAGAGCAGCACCGCGTTCGAGGGGACGCCTTCCGCGTCCAGCACGAACAGCGTGTAGTAGCCAGGCGGTGCGTCGAGGCCGCTGGGCGGCATCTGCACGGACAGGCGCGCCCCCTCCTGCAGGAAAGGCAGCTCCAGCCGGCGTTGAAACGTGTTGAAGGAGTGCGTCACGCTGCTCGCGCCGATCAGCACGGCTTGCTGGATCTCCGGCGCCCCCGCGAGCTCCACGTCGAGCTGCTCACCATGCCCGAGCGCTAGCGTGCTCACGGCGGCCATGCGCGGCCTCGGCGCCAGCTCCGCGCCGCCCTCCGGCGTGGACCGGAACAGGTACGGCGGGAAGTAAACCTCGGCGTTCAAGTTGTTGACCGGCCCTGGCGCTCCACCGCCGGTCGAGAGCACGGTGCCGTTCGGCATCAAGATGGCCGCGGAGTGGTACACGCGGATGTGAGCCGCGCGCGCGCCGGTCGTCCAGTTGCCGGTGGCGGGGTCCCACAGCTCGGCCTCGTACACGGCGTCAGCGCCGCCATTGTTCGCGTAGCGCGTGCCGCCCGTCACCACCACGCGCCCATCCGGCAGCACGGTGGCGCTCGGCCACTGGCGGGCGAAGGCCATCGGGTTGGTGTCGCTGAGCGCCGGCGTAGCGCCGTTGATGTCCACGACGGTGGCGAGCGCGCTGCTCGGCGTCGCGTGCCCGTCGTAGTAACCGTTGCCGCCCACCTGGAGGATGAGGCCCGGCGCGTACATGACGGCCGCGCTCGTGGGACCGATGTTCGGGCGCGTCGTCGCGTTCACGCCGGTCTTGAAATCACCGACCACGCGCACGGAGCCCGCACCCTCGTAGCTCAGGTACCACATCTTCTCCGAAGAGATGCCGAACACCTCGCCGTTCGGGGCTTGCCACGCGCGGGGGTACCAGTAGCGGTGATGGTCCGGGCCAAACGCCTCACGGCTGTAAGCTCCGAAAAGGCTACGAAATCCAGCGCTGGGCTCGAAGATCTCCGGCGTCATGGAAACGGTTCCAGCGCTGATGGCGCTAGCCGGATCTTGGTGGGCACGGAGCGCGCCGTACGGCGTGGAGCCGCCCAACATGAGCAGGCGCCCGTCCGCCAGCGTGATGAGCGAGCCGTACCAGCGCTCGTCCGCCATCATGAACGGCGAGGTGGTGACCTCGGCGGTGGCGGCCGAAAACGCGCTGCTGGCGAGCGGGTCGTTGCCGCCGGACACGAGCAAGGTGCCATCACGCAAGAACGCGGCGCTGCTGCAGAAGCTGTTCACCTGCTGCGCCTTGTAGGTGGTGCGGTGGCTCACGCCGGTGAAGCCTTGCGCCGGATCCCACACGTCAAACGTTCGACCGTCTTGCGTGGAGGCGTTACCCGCCGGGGTGCCATAAGTGAGCACCTGGCCGTTCGGGAGCAGGGCGGAGTGCAAGCCGTTCAGCGGCCAAGCGCGGGACCCCGACCACATGCCGCGGAGCGGCGCGTCCGCCGGGATGGTGAGGCCGGCGAACATCGGGTCCTGCGGCTCCGGCAGCGTGATGGGCAACACGACCGTCGGATCCGGCGCCTCGAGCGGGGTGACCTGCGCGGCGATGACCGCCCCCTCGCTCGTTTCCGAGCCATTTTGGCTAGAGCAAGCAGCGGCAACCAACGCCGTCAGGCTGGCTCCGCTGAGCAGCGCGCGCCGCCAGAGCGAAGCGTTAAATACACGTCGACTGATCTCGGGATGTGACTCGAGCATGGGAAGTGACTCAGTTGCGGGGGACGCCGGAGCGAGCCGGCTCAGTTACTGGCCAAACGCGCTCCGGAAGGTTTCAGTTCATCGAGGGCCACGAGCTCGCGCGCGAGGTGCGAAACATCGAGCGGAGCACCGCGGTAGCGTTGGACGAGCCGGCCACCGCGGTCGAATAAGTAGAGAGTGGTGCCGTGCGCTGACGGCGTGGGCGCAACGCCAGGCTCGAACGCCGCCAGACGAGCCGTGAGCCGCTGCGTGCTGGCCGCGTCCGCTCGGACGAAGGACCAACCCGGTTCGTCCGCACCGTGCGCCTGCGCAAAGGCTTTGAGCGCTTGGGGTGTGTCGTTGTCCGGATCCACGGAGACGGACACGAAGCGGATGCGGTCGCGCACGGCTGCTGGCAAGGCAGCGCGAGTTTCCACCAAGCCTTTCGTGTGCCGAGGACACACGACGGGGCAACTGGTGAACATGAAGCTGACGACCAGCGCCTGCTCGGAAAGGGCGCTTACCTCAACGGGGGCGCCGTTCTGGTCGACGAACGAAATACCCTGGAAAACTCCGTGCTGGATCGCTTCCGGCTCGCGCCGACAGGCGCCGCATAGGCTCGCCAGCACGATCACCGTAGCGATGCTTCGCGCTAGGCGACCCTGCTGACGGCGAAGTGTGGTGGCTGACACTAGCTCCCACTATTACCGACATTGGGAACTAGTTTCCATAGAAACTTTTTTCTTCTCGATCGCTTCGGTCGTCGTCGCTACGCCGCGACGACCATCATCCTTTTGGGTGATAGCGGAATCACCAACGTCAGCTGCGTCCGCCGTGCATCGTCCGCGGCACGTCCCTCTTTGAGATGGGACTGCTCACGATCGAGATGTGACCACCTGCAGCCGGAGGTGCCTCTAGCGTGCGGTGGTAGGTTCGGCGGGATGATTTCCTTCGCGCGCCTTGGAGCTCCGCTGCCTCGTCATCGCCGCCTTGCTCTTGCCGCTGGCTAGCATGGCTAGCGGGTAGAAGATGACCAAGGCCACGCCCGCGTGCCTGGCCAAACAAGTCCGGGAGCACAAGTCCGGCAAGAGCGCGCCGCAGGTCGCGTGCGGACCCGATCAGGTCGCCGTCCTCAACAAGTGCTTTCCCAAGTGCCCGGACGGCATGACCATCGACAACCAGGCAAGTGCCAGGGCTGCCCAAAGGGGCCCGCAGCAAGATCCGAAAACCGAAAGTCTTCCCTGCCGACGCCAAACGCTGACGTGAGCTACCGTCCAGCTTCCCACCCACGTGCCGGCCTCCATGTCAATCGGAAGGTATCTTTACCTCTCCACTGCACCTACACCGGATGTTTGCAGCGTCTCCCCGGAATTTCGCGCAAAACGGACGCGATCTGGAACCGCTCCCACAATCTCGTGCCAAGCTTCGTGCGCCATGACGAAGTCTTTCGCATCACTACTCCTCATAGCTGGTGCCGTATCCCTGGCGGGTGCTTGCAGCGGCACGGACGACCCCAACAACAACGGCGGCACCGGCGCTAGCGGCAACATCAGCGGCAACGGTAGCTTCGCCGGTAACACCGGTGTTCCCACGGCAGGCGCGACCTCGGTAGCCGGCAACACGGGCAACCCCACCGGAGGTTCGGACGGGGTCGGCGGCAATGGCAACGCTGCTGGTAACGCGGCGGGAGGCAACCCAGGCGCGGCCGGCTCGACGCCGGGCGCCGCCGGCAGCGGCATGGGCGGTAGCGGTACCGTCGTGCCGGGCGAAGGCCCTCCCGGCTACTGGGTAGAGAAGGATTGGCATGGCTGCGCCTGGACTGGCAAGGGCGAGAAGGGCGTCACCACCGTGATGCCGATGGACTTCGTGGCCAAGCCGCCAGCGGACGCCTTCTGCATCGAGGGCACGGTTGGATTGGAGCCCATGTGGGAAAGCGTGGCGC
>JAEYOT010000858.1 GCA_023411445.1 Pseudomonadota bacterium | reverse complement strand
CCACCACACGGCGCCGCGAGCGCGCGCCCTTCACGGCTTCTGCCTCCCAGTCCATGCGCGTGGCCTTGTCGCTGTTCTGCGGCACGGGCGTCACGATCTTCACCTGCGCCACCTCGGCCGCCTCCGTCGCTTGGTCACCGCTGACCGGCGTGAGCGGCCCCGCGCTTTGCAGCGTGCGCTGCGACGAGATCGACTTGTCCGACGCCGGGGGCCGCAGCGACGTCGAGCGCAAGATGCCGGAGATGCGCGAGATGGAAGACTGCGAACGCGGAGCGAACGGCGCGAGCGCCTCAGCCAGCTCAGCCACGGTTTGGTAGCGGTGCTCTGGCTTCTTCTCCAAGCAACGCTCGATCACGGCGGCTAGCTCGGGCGGCACATCTGGGCGCTTGTCACGGATGTTCGGCAGCGGATCGGAGACGACCGCCGCCAACAGCGCGAGCGGAGAGTCCGCGGTGAACGGCGGCTCGCGCGCCAGAAGCTCGTACAAGATCGAGCCGAGCGCCCAAATATCCGTCCGAATGTCGACCGACTTGGGGCGGCGGATCTGCTCCGGTGACATGTAAGCCGGCGAGCCCAAGAGCGAATGCGTCGCCGTCAGGCTCGCTGCGCCTTCGATCGGGTTCTCGTCCGTGCTGATCGCCTTGGAGATGCCAAAGTCCAGCACCTTGACCAGCGGGGATCCGTCCGGGCGCTGCGTCAGAAACAGATTGGCCGGCTTCAAGTCGCGGTGAATGACACCGATGGAGTGCGCTTCCGCGACGGCTTCCGAGGCTTGCAGCACGTAGTCGATGGCCTCGGGCACCTCGAGCTGACCCGGCAAGTCCAGCTCCTCCGCCAAGTCGCGACCGGATAGGAACTCCATCACCATGTAGGGCGCGCCGTTCGTCAGCTCGCCCACGTCCAACACGCGCGCGACGTGCTCACTCTGGATGCGCACCGCCGCCCGCGCTTCACGCAAGAAGCGCGTGACGGAGTCTTGGTTTTCGCACAGCTCTGGCACGAGCAGCTTGACGGCCACCTTCTGACCCAGCTGCTCGTGCGTCGCCGCGACGACGTAGCCCATGCCGCCCGCGCCGAGCACTTGCTCCACGCGGTACTTCCCGGCAAGCAGATCGCCTTGCTGGATCATGGGGCCGTCATTGATACCACGCCCCTGGCCCGGGGGCTCGAAACCTCGAAATTTAGCTCATTCGCACACGGCCGTCGTGTTCGCGGTCGGCTCCGGGCAGACGTCCTTGCCGCTGCAGCCGCACTTGCCAGCTACGCACACGTCCAAGCCCGTAATCCCGCCAGGGCAGTGCTCGTTGGTGACGCACTCCACGCAACGTGAGCTCTCCCCGCACACGCCGCTCTTACACTCGGTGCCGTCCTGGCACTCACACAGCCCGGTGGTCGGGTTGCAGGTGTTGCCGCCACCCTCCGGACAGCCAATCGTCTCGTCGCTACAGCCATAGATGCACTTGCCCGCGTTGCAGCGACCACTCGTGGCGGCGCAGATCGCGACAAGCTCAGGGTTCTCGACGCCGAACTGCAGCAGCTCCTGCACCTCCTCGCCCGGGAGGAAGCACATGCCATCCAGAGCCGGGTAGGCACAGTAGCCCTTGCCTGCGTACGCGACGCAAACGGCACCGAAGAGGTCGCATTCCTCTTGCTCGGCGCATGAAGCCCAAACATTGCGCCAGGGCATGCAGTCGGCGGACTCCGTGCAGATTTCCTGCGGCGTGTAACAGCGCTTGGTTACCTGATCGCACGCTCGGAGATGGAACGAGCTCGGATCGGTACAGTCGCCATCGACATCGCATTGCTCGAGGCAGGCCTGAGCCGTCTCGGCGGGGCTCCCTGCCATGCCACCCGCACCTGAATCGGGGCCGCCGCCCCCTTCGCCGGACACGCCCCCGGCGCCCGCTTCACCGGCTGCGCCGCCGCCGCCCGCTTCACCCGCGCTGCCTGCCGCGCCGCCCGCTTCACCCCCGTGCCCCGCCTGGGCAGAGCCCGCGCTGCCTGCGCTGCCGCCCGAGCCTGCCGTGGGGCTCTCGGTGCCGCCGCTGCCACCTCCGGTGCCAGCAATGCCTTCCCCACCCTCGCCCGCGTCTCCTTCCGTAGCCTTCTTGTCTTCGTCGTCGCTGCAAGCCACAGCCGTGAAGAAACAGGCGCCCAAGATGCTAACCACTGCAAGCTGACGTGAAAAAGCCATGCGAGCTCCTCTCCGAAGGACCACATAACACGATCAGCGGGGGCGCTAAACCGTCGGAGCACGCCCGCCCAACTCGAATTGGTGCCTATCCAGTTTTCGCCACGAGTTTGCGCTGAGCTCGCGAGCAAATGACGCTGCTCGTGAGCGGCGCCGAACGCGCTCAGCTCAGCCGCGCCGCGCGACCCAGCTCTTCACCAGCTTCTCGAGCGCCGGCTTCTTCTTGAGCACGTCATCCATGCTGTAAAACTTGGCTTCGCGACGATCCTTGTGGTTGCCCTCGAGCAAGCCGCTGCTGTCGTCCATGCCTTTGCCATCCGGAAAAAGCAGGATGAGGTGCGCGTACTCGGTCGCCCGCGGGTGGAACGCGCCAAGATCTTCTTTGTAGTAGAAGCTCGGAGCATTCCATTTGATGCGCTCGAGGATCTTCGGTGAAGCGCCCAAGATGATCTCGCGCACCGCCTGCATCTCCTGCTTGAACGGGTGATCCACGTCGCGCATGTAGGCGTCCACGATCTGCGTGCCGTCCACGGCGGGCGCTAGGGCGGCAGCGATCGCGCGCTTCTGCGAGAGCGCCTGGCGCGCCGCGCGCGACAAGGTGGGCTCTGCCTTCGCGCGGGGCCGGACCAGCTTCGGCGCCTTCTTCGCCACCGCCTTCGGCGCCTTCTTCGCCACCGCTTTCGGCGCCTTCTTCGCCATCGCCTTCGGCGCTTTCTTCGCCATCGCCTTCGGCGCCACCGCCTTCGGCGCTTTCTTCGCCATCGCCTTCGGCGCCTTTTTGCCAGTCTTCAAAGCAGCGCGTCCGCTCGTCGCCTTCGGCGCCTGCTTCACGTTCTTTGGCGCCTTGTTCACGCTCTTTCTGGCGGGCTTTTGCGCGGACGACTTGGCATGGTCAGGGGCTGGCATTTCGAGTGGCAATTTTCATAGCATAGTTAGCGCATGTCCGAGCCTGCCAGCGCTCACCCCCACGTGCTCGCGTACCGCCGCATGATGGAAGCATTCAACCGCAACGACCTCAGCACCGTCTCCGAGCTGGTGGCTGAGAACGTGGAGTACATCGTTCCCGGCAAGAGTCCTCTCGCCGGACACACTCACGACATCAACGGGCTCTTGCAGATGCTCCGCCGCACCAAAGAGCTGAGCCAGGGCACCCTGCGCTTGGAGCTCGAGTCGGTGGTCGCCGACGAGCGGCACCTGTTCGTGTACGGTCGCATCCGGGCCGACCGCCCTGGTAAGCGGCTAGACAGCGACCACTGTGTGGTCTTTCGCTTCGAAAACGGCAAAATTGTCGCAGGCCGCACCGTCCCGGTGGATCTCTACGAGTTCGACGCGTTCTGGGGCTGAGCTCGGCTATAAAGAAGGCTCATGTCGTTTCAATCCCACGTCCAGAGTGGGCTGTACACCGTTCGTTGGGGCCGAGAGCCCGAGCTGGGAGACGTGCCTCGTTATGCGGCGGAGCTCGCGCAGGCGCACGAGCGCCAGGGCAAGCCGCTCGTTGCTTTGTTCATCATGCCGGCGGACAGCAAGAGCCCGAGCGACGCCGTCCGCAAGGAGCAGGCAGCCGCGCTGCCGGACATCATGTCGCACGTGCACTTCGCGGTCGCGGTGTTCGAAGGTACGGGCTTCGTCGTCGCGCTGAAGCGTAATGCCCTCGGCGCCATCATGCTGCTAGCGCCCAAGCGCTATGCGATCCACGTTCGCGCCACCGTGGAAGACGCGCTGATCCACGACCCGCCCAAGCCCGTGCCGTTCGACGCGCGTCGAGCCATCCAGGAGCTGCGCCAGCGCAAGCTCGCTTGACGCCACCGTTTCAGCGCAGCGGCGGGGAGGTGGGCGGCTTCAGCGAGGTGGGCGGATCCGTGAGCCGGCTCAGCGCCATGAAGTCGGCCAGCGTCTGAGCGCGCCGGATGAGCGTCGGCGCGATCTCCTGAGCGTCGATCTTGATGTCGATCACGGTGGGCCCATCGGCGGCGAGCGCGCGCTCCAGCGCCGCGCGCAGCTGCAGGGGAGCGTCCACGCTCACGCCTTCCGCCCCGAGTGAGCGCCCCAGCGCGGCGATGTCGAGCGCGCTGCGGAACTGCGAGGTACCGAAGGAGGCGCCCTTCATGATGGTCTCCCCCTGCTGCACCATGCCGTGGCCGCCGTTGTTCAGCACCAGCCACACCACCGGTAGCCGGTACTCGGCCGCCGTGTGCACTTCCATCCCGTTCATCGCGAAGGCGGCGTCGCCCACCAGCGCGACGGCGCGCCGGCCCGGAGCCGCGAGCGCCCCGCCGACCACTCCAGCCACTGCGCTGCCCATCGAGGCCAGCCCCAGATCGATGAAGTAGCCGTTCGGACGGCGAGCTTCGAAGTAATGCGTGGCCCAGATGATCGACGTGCCGTTGTCGACGAACAGGAGCGCGTCCTCGGGCAAGGCTCGCGAGAGCTCCCGCATCACGCGCTGCGGCTTGAGCGGCCGCGCGTCGGACTCGAGCGCTTCGGCCGCGAGATAACGCGGCGTCGTGGTGCGCAGGGCCGCCAGCGGCTCGCGCTCACGTTCGGGCGGAGGCCCCAGCTGCTCCAGCCGTTCGTGCAGCGCCGCCAGCGACGCGCGCGCGTCACCGATCATCGCGATCGTCACGGGGTAATTTCGCCCGATAGCGCGCGGATCGACGTCGAGGTGAAGCAGCGGCGCCCGCCCGAGCGTGAAGCTGAAGCCGTTGGTGACGAACTCGTTCAAGCTGGAGCCCACGACCAACAAGGCGTCGACACCCGCCGCTTCGACGTAGCGCTCCGCCAGATCGTGACCTCCGAAGCCGAGCACTCCCAGCGACAGCTCGTGCTGCTCCGGGAAGGTGCCCTTGCCCTTGGGCGAGGTCGCGACCGGAATCTGCTGCGAGCCGGCCAAGGCCAATAGCTCCTGGCTGGCACCGGCCAGCGCGACGCCATTTCCGGCCAGGATGCACGGGCGCTTCGCCTTCCACAGCGCCTGCGCCGCCGCCTCGACCGCTTGCGGATCGAACGGCGCGCCCGTCGCGCGGTACTGCGGCGCGCTGAGCTCGTTCAGGCGCACCGGCCGAGCCAGCATGTCGGCGGGCATGCTCAGGTGCACCGGACCGCGCCGGCCCGTCATGGCCGTACGGATCGCGCCGCGCACCAGGTCCGGGATGCGCCCCACGGCCGGGAACATCGTCGAAGCCAGCGTCACGGGGCGTAGCAGCTCGACCAAGTCCGTGCCGAACACCGAGCTCTCTTGGATCGCCCCCTTGCCGAAGACGTGGGTCGCGACCTGCCCGGTGAGCAGCAGTAGCGGCACGCCGTCGGCGTAGGCGCCGGCGATGCCGGTGAGCGCGTTGGTCGCGCCGGGACCACTGGTCACGCAGCAGACGGCGAGCTTGCCGCTGACGCGCGCGTACGTGGCCGCCATGAAGGCCGCGCCGCATTCATGCTTGGCCAGCACGAAGCGGATGCGCTGACGCTGCTGCAGCGCTTCGAAGAAGCCGGTCAGCGGACCACCCGGCACCCCGAACACGTACTCGACGCCCTCGGCCTCGAGGATGCGCAAGATGGCGTGTGCGGCCGGCAGCTCGAGCGGGTCTAGGTCGATCGAAGCCATCGCAGGCGCGCAAATTCTGCCAGGAACATTTTCAGTCACCTACGGCAATGGCGCTCAGCTCTTTAGTCTTGGGAGTGTTTCTCCCACCCTCATGGGTAACGACGCCCCAACGCGACACAATTGTGCGACCGGTACGCCCCGTCGAGGTAACGTCGAGGCGTGGTGACGTCGGTGAAGGGATGGACGGTGGTGGTGGCGCTAGCCCCGAGCACGCTGCTCGCCTGCGCGAAGCCGGAGACTGGCCACGCACCGCCAGCAGCTCGCGTCGTTGCGGCGAGCCTCGTTCCCGGCCCAGCGCCGCGCGGCCGTGGCGCGGAGGAAGCGGCGCGCCGCAACCGCGAGTGCGAAGGCTGCCACGTCGAGATCGCGCGCGAGTGGCAGAGCTCCCTGCACGCGCGCTCCCACACGGATCCGGTGTATCAGCGTGCCTTCGCGCTCGAGCCGCTGCCGTTCTGTCAGGGCTGTCATGCTCCGGAGGCGGACCCGAACGAGCCAGTGCCGCCGCGCCCGGCGGCGGGCGGCCGC
>JAEYOT010000873.1 GCA_023411445.1 Pseudomonadota bacterium | reverse complement strand
CTGCTGGGCGCCGCGCTGGCTGGGCCGCCGCCCGAGGGCGTCGCGCCAGCCCCCGCCGGCGCAGGCGGTGCCGCGAGAGCCGGGCTGGCCATTGGGCTCACCGCCGCAGCAGCCAGCTCCGTCGCTGCGACAGGCTCTGTCGCCACGGCAGAGGTTGACCCGGGCGACGCGGGCGGAGCGACTTCCCGCAGCGCCAGCGTGAGCGCTACCCCGAGTGAAACGGCCCCGACGACGATCCAGCTTCTTGCGGATCGCCGCGCCCGGACCGGACCGATGTCGCTCGTGCGCCGCAAATCCGCGTTGCTATCGCTCCGGCGCCGCGCGCCGTCCACGGAGAGCGTGGTAGCGATCGCACCGGAGTCCGAGATCACGCTGGTGGTCATGGCCGAGAGCGAGTGCGAGCCCCACATGCCCTTGACGCGCGTGAGCGAGACGCGCGCGTCTTCCGAGCCGAAAGGGGCCAGCGCGTCCGCCAGCTCCGCCGCGTTTTCGTAGCGGCGAGTGCGGTCTTTTTGCAGGCATTTGTCGATAACGTACTGCAGCCCTCGCGGCAGCGGGTGCTCGAGCTGCTGCGCGGAGAGCGGCGTCGGCTCCGCGCTCAGAATACGAGTCGCGAGCTCTAAGTAGCCGGGGCCCTCGAACGGAGGGCGCCCACTGAGCAGCTCGTAGAGCGTCGCGCCGAGCGCCCAGATGTCCGAGCGCGTGTCGACGTCGCGCGGGTTCTGCAGCTGCTCGGGCGGCATGTACGCCGGTGACCCGAGCCTCACGTCGTCCGAGCTGGTGAGCGCGGTGGACTCGGCCGCGTCACTTTCGAGTGTCTTGGCGATACCGAAGTCCAGCACCTTGATCAGGGGCGTGCCGTCGGCGCGCGACGTGAGCAGGAGGTTGCCGGGCTTGATGTCGCGATGGACGATGCCCTTCAGGTGTCCCTCGGCCACCGCCTGCAGCGCTTGCAGCACGTAGTCCACCGCCAGCGTCGGAGCGAGCGGTCCCCGCTCCCGCAAGAGTGCGCGCAGGTCGGAACCCTCTAGATACTCCATGACAAAAAAGGGCGTCCCCGACGGGAGCTTGTCGATCTCGAGCAGCCGCACCACGTGCTCGCTGGTGACGCGAGTCGCGGCGCGCGCTTCGCGCACGAAGCGCTGCACCGAGCTCTCGGCGCTCGCCAGCTTGGGCAGCAAGAACTTGATCGCAACCGGGCGATCCAGCACGCAGTCCCGCGCCGCCACCACCACGCCCATACCCCCGACGCCCAGCGTGCGCTCCACCACGTACTTGCCCGCGACTGTCTCCCCTACGCGCACGGGAGACGCCGCATGATCCCCTGCCTGTAGCTGGTCGGCTGTCCCGGTCGTCATGGTCGCCCGCCGGCGGAGGAACCGCCAGACGAGTATTTCAAGATACCAGCCGAGCGCGGCTAGTAAAGTAGGGACGCCTTCAGCTGACAGCTGGCGTCCGCCGGCCCGACTTTGCGATGAGGGGCGGTTCGCTGATGTGCTCGAGGTTCTACCCTCCGGGTAGGAGGAGCTCGTCGCACTCCCGAAACTCATGACCTGCAGGCCAACCAGCGCGCTCGTCATTCCCGGCGGGACCGACAGTGACCTTGGACGGTCAGCCCTTGAAAGGAGTTGCGGAGCGGAGCGCCGGGCAGCGCTTGGCGCTCTCGCCCACTCCCATGGGGGCGATGTCTGGGTCATTGAGGAGGCCGATCGCCCACCGTCCCAGATCGGGATTAGCTTGACCGCACCCTCGAGACTACCGAAGGCGAGCGGCGTGACCGGGCTCGGGCCGCTCCGGGCCGGGCAGCAGCGGCGCCGCCCCCGGACGCCAGGACGCCTGACCGATTGCCGACCGACCGCCCAGGGCTCAGCGACAGCTCAGGGTTCGACGAGCAGCAGCCCGAAGCCCTCAGGAACGTGGAAGTTGGGCTTCGGCGTGCGCGGCGGGCGCCAAGCTAGGTAGCGCCGCGGCGCTTTGCCCTCCATGCGATAGAGCGCGAGCGGCAAGCGCGCCCCGCTGGTGAGCCCACGCACGAGCTCAGGTGCCGTCAGCTTGGCCTCGATCACCGCGCTCCGGCTCGCCGCGTCGTGCGTCGTGCGAAGCTCGAGGCCGCTCGACCATTCGACGCGCGAGCTCTTCTTCACGCGATCGATCTCCACGTCCAAGAAGTGGCCCAATGGACCAAGCTCCACTTCGTAGTAGTGGTGCGGGCGCGCCGGGTCGGGCGCGAGGAAGAGCTCCACGCAGTCTTCCTCGTACAGCTTGGCCCGCTCCTGCGTCGTCGGCAGGCTCTGGTCCACGTTGAGCCCCGCGGACGCGAGCTGGAACAAAGCAAACAGCGCACCTTCTTGCCACAAGAAGCGCACGCTCGTCGTGATGCCCGTGGCGGCGCCGGCGTAGTCCGTCTGGAAAGAGACGGGCGGAGCGGCGTCCCACAGCGCCTCGCGACGACCGTCGATCACGGGCGCTGTCTCAGCGTGCTTCGCGCGCGCGGTGGGCGGCTCCGGCGGCTTCGGGATGCTGAACGGCGCCAGCGCCTTGAAGAACACGGGGCGCCGCTCGGCCAGCACGCGCGCGCCGTCGCCGATGATCTCTATTTGATCCAGCGCGATGCCGTGCCGACGCGCCGCGACCTCGATCAGCGGCGACGTGCGGTGGCCGCCGAGCTCTTGGGCAAGCGCAGCGCTATCCCACAG
>JAEYOT010000813.1 GCA_023411445.1 Pseudomonadota bacterium | reverse complement strand
GTGCCTGGCCTCTTCGCGCGCTGGCGCGCAGGGCGCTACCGTGCCGGCCGCGTAGCGCTCGCCCAGTACGGCCACTTAACGCCAGCGCCACACCGCGAGCCCCGCCGGGAACACATGCACGCTGTCGGCGGCCGGATACTGCTCGGCGACACGCTGGTGCAAGTGCGCAGATAGGCTGACACGAAACGTCAAGTACAGCGTGGCGACGGTGGCTCCGAGACCGAGCGCTCGCTTCAGCTGTCGCGGGCGCAGCGCGGCCCACACCGCGGCGAGCAAGAGCGGCAGCGTGAACCATGGGTCGAGCACCATCGTCCAGTCCAGCGCCAGCCTTTGGTCGGAGAACGGCAAGAGCAGCCGCGTGCCCCAGCCGGTCCACAGATCCGGCAGCAAGTGCCCGACCAAGACCGCGAGCAGCGCGCGCCAATACAGCGCCGCCGAGGGCACGCCGCGGAAGCAGAGACGCGTGAGCAGCGTGGCCACAGCAGCCACGAGCGGGGCAGCCAGGAGCGAGTGGCTGTAGCCGCGGTGGGCGGAGAGCGTGTGGAGCACCGAGTCCTCTGCCGGCAGCAAGTAGTCCAGATCCGGCAGCTCTGCGGCGAGCACGCTGACCAGAATGGCGGCGCGCGGCGGCGCTGGCTCGCTGCGGAGCGCGCGGGGCGCGGGTAGCGCGGCCAGGGCCACGCCGATCAGGCCATGAGTCAGCGTGTCCATCTCGAGCGGCGCCGGTATAGCTCGACGGTGCGAGTCAGGCCACGAGCTGCCAGACCTTCAGCGCTTCCTCGAACGTGTTGAGGTGCAGCTCCACCACGCGCGGGATCGAGCCATCCGGATCGACCTGATAGCCGCCGGCCAGGTTCCAGCTGAGCGGGATGGCCAGCTCGCGCGCAGCAGAGAACACGGCGCGATCGCGCTCGCGCATCTGCTCGGTGGTGAGCAGGCCTCCGAGCGGATCATTCACGTGGGTGTCGGCCCCAGCTTGGTACAGCACGAGCTGCGGCTCGAACGCGCGCAGCTCGTCGCGCAGAGCGTGCACGGCGCGGAGGTAGGCAGCGGCTTGCTCCGGGCGCTTGTACTGGCGGCCGAAGCTGACGTGCAGCACGCGATCAGCCAAGCCTTGCTGATCGATGATCGCTTGCGTGCCGTCGCCGTAGTGGTAGTCGCAGTCGATGATGGCGACGCGCGCGGCGCGCTTGCTGGCGAGCAGCTGGCCAATGGCGATCATCAAGCCGTTGAAGGTGCAGAAGCCGCGCGCGGTGTTGGGCCCGGCGTGGTGAAAGCCGGAGGTGAGCGACGCGCTGATGCCGTCGTTCAGCGCCGCCACGCACGAATCGTAGCAGGCGCCGCAGGTGTACGGCAGCGAGCGCGCGACCGAAGCCGTCAGCGAGCCGAAGCCGCTCGGGCGCCGCTGCTCCAGCACGTCGAGCACGAACGTGGGATCGTGGACGCGACAGATGTCGGAGAGGGCGCTGGGCTCCGGCGCGATAAGCTCGATCGGCCACGATTTCTGCAGCAGCGCTTGGGAGACCACGCGCGGCTTGTGGTCGCTCGGCGAGCGCCGCTGCTCGGCGTCGGACACCATGTCCGGCGAGTAGAACACCTTGAGCGGGGGGCGCGCGCTCATGGCTAAAGCTGAGCCTCCGCCAGCCGGCGCAGCTGCTGGATGGTGGCCTCGCGCGGCGCGAACAAGCCGGCGGCAAGCTGCGCTTGAAAGTGCGTGGTGAACGCGCGTTCGCGGTGCTGCGGCGAAACCGCTAGCGTGCTCAAGCGCAGGAAGCGAAACCCGGCACACTCGGCGATCGGGATGACGAAGCCGGGCAGCTGTTTGTTCTTGCGGTGCTGACCTGGCTCGTAGCGAACGCCGAACAGGCTGCCTGGCGGCAGCCGCACGCCGTGCAGCACGAGCGGCGCGACGCTGATGCACGAGTGATCGTCGCCCAGGTTCAGCTTCTCGATCAGGACCGGCTCACCGCTCGCCGCCACCAGCACGTTGGCCAGACCCTTGCGGCGCACGAACGCGTCGGCGAGCTCCAAGAAGTACTTCTCCGCCAGCGGGCAGGTGCCGATCTTCAGCTCGCCGGCGAAGCCCGGGAGCTCGAAGCCGCTGGCCGGGCTCCAGCCTGGCGTCGCCAAATCCAGGATGATTTCCGCAAGAATCTTGCTCTCCTCGCGCTCCAGCAGCGGGAGGACGGCGCTCAGCGTCGCGGCCGTGGGAGGCGCGGCGGCGCCCTTGAACATCCGCACTTCGCGGCTGCTGGGTGTGGCGCGAGCGTTGACCAACGCCGCCAGGTGGCGCGTGGCTTGCGTGAAGCCGGCGCCCCGCCGCTCGGTGCGGTGTGAGTAGTGCTCGTTGAGCATCTCGCGCAGAGTCGTGTTGAGCGGTAGCCCCAGCGCGGCGAACGCACGGAGCAGCTCGTGCTCGGCTCCCTCACGCGCGTCGAGCTCACCGAGAGCAACGCCGGTGCTCAAGCTCAGCTACTCCGCGCTCGGCGCCGGTACGGTCGTCTTGGTGTGCGCGTCGGGCAACTCTTGCTCGAGCGGCGCGGAGCCATGCACGACGCCCAGCTGCAGGCCCACCTCCAAGTCCAGCATCGCGTGCAGCCGCACGCCGTCGATCTGGGTTACCACGTCAACGCACGCGCTCTTGATCGGTCCCATGCTCTTGCCCTCGCCCGCGCTTCAGCAAGAGGCGGACCAGCGCAGAACGTCGCGCTATGCGCGAGAAAAGTGCAGCTGCACGTGAGTGGGTGGCCGTTCTCGCCAGCGCCTGCGCATGGACACGGCAGCTTTGGACGGCGCCGTCACGGCGCTGGTTCCAGACATGTAGGGCGCTTCGCCACCGTTGGCGGCGGGCGCGGTGTTGTTGCTTGCTCGTCCGGTCGGCTCGTCGAGCAGGTGAGATTCGATGCGCCAACAAAAGTGCATTGCGCTCGGAATGATCAGCCCAAGGGCGCGCGCTCACGCGCCAAGGTCGTCAGCTGCAAGTGGTTGCGCGTTGCTCGATCGAGCGCGCCGCGACCGTGCCAGCGCGCGGCCGAACAGAAGTTGTGATCGTCGCGCGCCGATCGCAGCGATTTGGGCGGTGCAGGTGAAACGGTCGTGGCATCGTTCGCGACGATGGTCGGCGCAGCGCGAAGCGAGGGCTTTCCCCGTCGGGGAGGCGGAACCTCGCGGCTGAAGTGGGCCTTGCTCGCGCTTGCCACCGCCAGCTGTTCTCCAGAGCTCGTGGTCGGTACGTGGAGCCGTGCGGCGGGCGGTGAAAGTGGTTCCAGCGGCGCGAGCGGTGTCAGCGGCTCCAGCGCTGTGAGCGGCACGGGTGGTGTGGGCGCCGTGAGCGGCACGGGCGGTACGAGCGGTGAAGTCGGTGAGAGCGGCGCAGGCGGCGATGGCGGTGAAGGGACGTGTGAGCCTGCTACGGCTTCCGGCGCCGGCGGAGACGGCAGCAGTGATGTGCTGGTGGTGCCGTGGTCCATGGGCTTCGAGCGAGAGTTCTGCGAGTACAAGTCGCAAGGCTTCTGTTACGCCGCTCGCGGGGCAAGCTACGAGGTAGTCGACTCGCCGGTGCTGAGCGGTAAGCGCGCCGCTGCCTTCACCATCGACGCGGACGGCACCATGCGCGGGCATCAAACGCGCTGCGTGCGTGAGGGTGTGCTGCCGGTTGCCGGCTACTACACGGCGAACTTCCTCGTGCCGGAGGTGCCGACGCTCACGGACAAGTGGAACTTGGTCCATTTTCGCGGGGGAGAGTGGGGCGCGTTCCACGGGCTCTGGGACGTCTCGCTGCAGCTCCAGCGCGACGGCTCGCTCCGGCTCTTCGTGTTCGATCACGAGCGCATGGACACGATCATGTCGAGGGGGGTCCCTCCAATCCCGGTGGGTGAGTGGTTCGAGATCCAGGTGTACTTGCGTCGCGCCGCCGACGACACCGGAGAAATCTCGGTCTATCAAGACGGAGACTTGGCCGTTCAGCTCACCGGCCTGAGCACGGACGACACGAATATCGGTCAATGGTACGTTGGCAATTTCGCGGGGGAGTTGATGCCGAGGCAGAGCACCATCTACGTGGACGACGTCTCGATGCGCGAAGCGCCATGACGATAGCGAGCCGGAGCTGGGCCTGGCTGTTGCCGCTTTGCGCGAGCGTCTCCAGTCCGGTGAGCGCGCAGAGCCGCGAGCCGCTGCAGTTGGACTGGCGAGCGCCCAAGGCCTGTCCGCAGACGGAGTGGCTGCGCGAACGTGTTCGCGGCTTGGTCAGCTCACGCACGCTGGCCACGACGCGTCTGCAGGTGCGCGGCGTCATCACTCAGAGGAGTGACGGCCGCTACCGGCTGGAGCTCGTCATGCAAGAGGGCGATTTGGTCGGCAAGCGCGACCTCGTCTCCGACTCGTGCGAGAACTTGGCCGGAGCCGCCGCCGTTGCGGTGGGGTTGCTCCTGCGCGCCGACGAGGCCGCGGAGAATCCCTACCTCGACGGCCCCCCAGCGCCGAACGGAGGAACTACGGCGGGCGGCGCTGCGACGCCGAGCATGGGCGGTTCCACGCCGAGCACGGGCGGCTCCACACCGAGCAGCGGCGGCTCGACCGCGGCGGCTCCGGCGCCAAGCAGCAGGCCTCGGCCGGTGCCACCGGAGCCCGATGATGAGCCGAGCGTCGATGGTGGCTACGTGTACTCTCCCCCGTCGGTGCCTCGCAGCTGGCGCGTCGTGCTGCGCGCGCCGTTCGGCGCCGCCGACGTCGGGCCGCTGTCGAGCCCCAGTTTGGGGCTGGGCGCCGGTTTGGGCGTGCGCGCTGACCAGTGGAGCGTGATCGTCCACGGCACGTGGTGGCGCGAACAGCCGAGCTACGGTAACGACCTGCCCGGCTACGGAGCGCAAGTGGCGCGCAAGACGGGCGGGCTCACGGTGGCGCGTGGCTTCGACGTCGGGCCGCTCGAGCTGGGGCCAACCGTGACTATCGCTGGCGAGCACGTCAGCGCGCGCGGCGTGGGTCCCGACGTGGCACCGCAGGAAGACCGCGTGCTGTGGCTCAGCGCAGGCCTGGGGGGCTTCGCGGCGCTGCGCTTCGACAGCAGCGTGGCCCTGGTCGCGGAGCTAGGCGGTCGCGTGCAGACCGCTCGCCCGGTGATCAGCATCGACGGGCTCGGCAGCGTGCGACGCTTCTGGCCGGCCGCCTTCACCAGCTCGCTCGCCGCCGAGTGGTCCTTCTAGCGGCGCGGCTCAGCGCGCTCCGTCGCTGCTCGAGCAACAGCGCAGATTCGCACGCGCTCAGCGAGCGCCGGCGCTACGAGAGCGAGAGGCTCAGCGGCAAGCTTGGCGGGCGCGAGCAGCTTGGGGCGACTGCGGCGAGAGCGCTGCCAAGTCAGCCTGTGCTTCTGCGTTGCGACCGAGCGCGCACAGCGCTTGGGCGCGCGCGGCGCGGCGCTCTTGCGTGAGCGCGCCGCGCGGAAACTGGCTTTGGTGCTCGGCGAGCGCCTTGAGCGCGGCCGCCGGCTGACCCGAGCGCAGCGCCGTCGTGGCGCGCGAGAGCAGCGC
>JAEYOT010000781.1 GCA_023411445.1 Pseudomonadota bacterium | reverse complement strand
AGCCAGAA
Source organism: Pseudomonadota bacterium (assembly GCA_023411445.1). Taxonomy (GTDB): domain Bacteria; phylum Myxococcota_A; class Polyangia; order Polyangiales; family Polyangiaceae; genus PMG-095. The sequence goes on along the minus strand of JAEYOT010000781.1, from coordinate 4,252 downwards.
CGGAGCCGAAGCCGGGGAGGCGCGGGCGCATCATGCCCGCTGAACGCGCCGCCCGGCTGGGGCTTACAGTCGCTCGGCTCGATCAGAAAACGCAACGCAGCGCTTGACGTGGCGGCAGAGCCCCCCAAGAAGCGTGGCTCCACATGGCTTGGCTACGGGTGCTCCTCGGGCTGTCACTGTCGATCGTGGCCCAGCCCGCCTGGGCCCAGCAGGAGGGCGCGCGCTCGCTGATGAGCGACGTCGCTCGCATCGTGGCGGCGCAAGAGGCGGAAGACTGGTTCACGGATCAGCAGGCGCTCCGCTCGATTGAAGAGCACGTGCTGGCGTCGGTCTGCCGCGCCACGCCTGAGGCGCGCGCCGCGGCGCTGGCCAGCTTCGAGCAAGCTCGCGCCGAGCATCCGGATCCGCGCGCGGCGTTCGCAGAGCGCGGCAAGCTCACGAGCGAGGTGGAGGACGCGCTCACGGCCGAGCGACGCGTGCTGGTGTTGCGACGCGCGCTGGAGCGGGTTGCAGAGTGCCCGTTCTGGATCGCGCCCGAGCCGGAGTTTCACGGCCTGCAGTCGGACCGCAAGCGCATCACGCTGAGCGTGGAGTCCGGTGGCAGCGTGCAGTTTCGGCAGACGGAGGGCCGCTGGACCTTCGGCGGCGGCGGCGGCGGGCGCCTGCTGGTCGGCTACGGCTTCGACGGGCGCTACACGTTCTTGGCCGGAGCCGAGTTCGGAGGCGGGGCGATGCTGCGCCCCAACACCGACGCCTCCGAGTTCATCATCAACTACTTCCCTGCGGTGCCGCTCGTCTTTCGAACGCGCCACCTCACGTTCCACTACGACATCGAGCTAGCCCCGGTCGCGCTGTTCCAGGCCGACAACACGCGGCTGAGCTGGGGTGGTCGCATCGGCTACACGTTCGCCTTCACGGCCCTGCGGCGCCGCAACGTGCTGCCGTGGGCGGGCTTGGCCCTGGCCTACGAGCACTACTTTCCGGGCGGCGGGCGTGAGTCCGCGCACTTCCTCCGCGGCGGCCTGCGCATCGGCTTGCCGTGGGATCCGTGAGCGCCCAGCGCCGCCGCTCACACCACGTCGCTCAGCTCGTCGAGCGCGGCGTAGCTCTTGCCGAGCCAAAGCTTGACGCGCTCGCGCTCCAGCGGCTTGAGCGCGCCTTCGCCTTCTGCCACGTTGGCGCCCGCCCAGAAGCTCAGACCAGCCCCGTCGAGCTTGTACATGGCGCCTGCGTCGAGCTCCGGCAACTGCAGCACCTTGCCGCCCAGCTCCTTCAGCTTGGCGCTAGCCGGCGAGGCGTCCAGCTGGCTGAAATCCTTGGAGCGCGCCAGGTTCTTCACCAGCACGAACGAGGCTCGCCCACCGTACAGATGGAGCGCGCGCTCCAGTTGTCCCACGGAGGCGAAGCCGCCGTCCGTGACGTGCCAGAACGTGATGGGCGTCCCCAGCTCACGCGCCAGCGCCAGCACGTTCGCGCCCGAGAGCCACGCGTCGAGCGGGCGCGCGCTCTGCGCCGGCAGGTCCACCAGCACGCGCCGCTCCGCCCCGAGCGCTCGATCCAAGATCTGATCGGCGCTGTCCGTGCTCGTCAGGTCCACGGCTTGGCTGTAGTCGCCGTAGTGGCGCAGCAGCGCGCCGTGCGAAGGATCGCCGTCCAGCGCGACGAACGGTCGCTCGCGATCGATGAAGTACTGCGATAGCAGACGCGCCATCACCGATTTGCCCACGCCGCCCTTCTCACCGCCGATGAAATGAATCTGGCTCACCCTGCCGGTAGATGCCGGCGGCGATCGGCGGTCAAGCACGACACGAGTTACAGAAAACGCGTCGTGACGACCGCGCCGTCACGCGCTCGCGATCGAGTCGGGCAGGTTTCGGAGCCCACGAGCGAGCCTGAGCGTGTCGCTCGCTGTGCGGCTCGCGCGGACCACCTCGTCTGGCGCAGACCAGCGCCGCCCGGAGCGCGCCGCGCGCGATCCGTCCGTCCGTCCGAACGGGGCCGCCGGCGCAGGCCCGCGTATTGCTGGCGCATTTCCGGCGAGAGTGGCGCTAGCGCGCTCGCGGCTGGCGGGTATTGCAAGGAACCGAGACTTTTCCCGGGAGCGAGCTACGCTGCGCGGGTTTCATGACGATGCCTCCTCCTCCCTTCTATCGATTTCGGCCTCATCCGTGGCACGGCCTGGAAAGTGGCAGCAACGCGCCGAGCGTGGTCAACGCGTACATCGAGATCACGCCGTTCGACACGATGAAGTACGAGATCGACAAATCGACCGGCTACTTGCGCGTGGATCGGCCGCAGCGCGGCTCCGCGCAGCCGCCGACGCTTTATGGCTTCATCCCGCGCACGTACTGCGCGCAGCGCGTCGCGGCGCTGTCGGAGTCCGGGCTGGAGACGGCAGACGGCGATCCGCTAGACATCTGCGTGATCAGCGAACGGCCGATCACGCGCTCGGAGATCATCTTGGACGCGCGCGTCGTGGGCGGTATCCGCATGCTCGATCGCGGTGAGGTGGACGTCAAGATCATCGCCGTGCTCGACAACGACCCGTACTACACGAGCACGCTCGACATCACGACGGTGCCGCGCGCCATCGTGGATCGATTGGTTCACTACTTCTCGACGTACAAGTTGATGCCCGGCACGGAGAATCAGATCGCGGTCTCCGGCATCTATGGGCGTGACCACGCCGAGGCGGTGGTGCGCGCCGCGCTAGCGGACTACCAGGAGTCTTACGACCTGGCGCCGCCGAGCATGAAGTTCTAGCCGCGAGCGCGCTGCATCAGCGCGTTGGCGAGCCTCTTCACGTTCACGTCTGGATCGTCCAAGCAGCGGCTCACGACGTGGGCGTAGGCGCTGGAGTTCTCGTGGAAATGGCGGGCGACGGCGGCGAGCGCTGCGCCGCGTACGGCGGCGCTTTCATCGCCCGCGAGCTGCTCCAGCACCAGGTCCGCCACGAAGACGGGCGTAGACCAAGTGAGCGCGCGCGCCAGCGCGAGCCGCTCGTCCACGTGCTCCGACATGGCCCAGGTGCACACTAGGTCGATCCGCTCCGGCGCGTTCGCGCGCTCGATGGCGCGAGCCAGCCCTACCGCGGCGGAAATGCGCACGTGATCCGAAGCGTCACGCGCCAGCAAACGCAGGTCCTCCGCCGCGCCGGGCGTCGGATTCGGCCACGCGTCACCCATCGCGGCAGCTCGCTGTGCATCCCTGTCTGCTACTTCTGCGTCGTCGCTTCGATCGCACGGCACCTCCGTTGGCAGTTCGCAGAGTGAGGCAGCACCCGCCGCGGAGGCGGTCAAGTTTAACGAAAGGGCCGTGAGGGGAGCGGCGGCTCGACGGCGTACCTTTAACATCATGCCTCGTCCTTCGACCGGTGGGTATGGCACGAACAGGAAAGAGCCATCGTTCATTCCCCGAGGCGAGATTTTCTCTCCGGCGTCGTCACGCTGCGTCACCAGACGGCTGACTCACGCGCATTCGGGCGGACTGGCACGCGCGCTGCAAGTCTTCGAGCTGGTCAGCATTTCGCTCGAGTCAGTCGCCCAAGGAGGCCCCGGATGTCACAGCGTGCAGTGCAACACGAGTCGCGTGAGCAGGTGGGAGAGGCGTCGGGACACCACCTGATCGCGCCGGCGCGCTCGCAAGCGCGCGAGCAGGCAAGTGTTCAGCAGTATTTCGACCGCTACGCGAAGGCCATGACCACCGGCGACACGAAGGCGATGGTGAAGCTATGGGGCGTCCCTGCCTTCGTCATCGGTGAGTACGAGGCGCGCGTCGTGCAGTCCGAGTCGGAAGTGGAGCAATTTTTCGGCGGCGCCGCAGAGATGTACACCGAGCGCGGCATCGTCGATACCCGCGCTGAAATCGTGGATCTGGATTGGATCACGAGCGATCTGGTGATCGCCACGGTGCGCTGGCCCTACTTGGACGCGCAGGAGCGCACGGTCGGCGAAGAGACGTCCTCCTACACGCTGCTGCGCGGTGAGGACGGAAGCTACAAGTTACGCGTCGTTACGTGTCGCGGCGAGGCCGCCCAAGGCTTGGCGACGCGAGCCGAGGTCGAAGCCGTAGGCGTGTGAGCCAAGTGTTTCGCGGATGACGCAGGCGTCACGAGCGACCGACGGATGGAATGTTCGAGCGAAGCGGCGTGTAGTCCGTGTATGCTGGCGCGCGGGGAGGACGTTCGCACCTATAAGCTTAGTCACGTTTCTCACGCGATCACGCGAGGCCAACATGGCCTCTGAAAGGCAAG
>JAEYOT010000769.1 GCA_023411445.1 Pseudomonadota bacterium | reverse complement strand
AGCCGCTGCAGCTCAGCAACGTGGTCCGCAGCGTGGAGAAGATGCTGCGCCGCTTGATCGGAGAGCACATCACATTGCTGACACGGCTGGAAGACGTCGCGCCGATCATGGCCGACAGCAACCAGCTCGAGCAGGTCTTGATCAACCTGTGCGTCAACGCGCGCGACGCGATGCCGGAGGGCGGCACGCTGCGCATCGATCTCCGTCAGGTCAAGCCTGGAGACGCCAGCGCGCTGCCGGGCATGGACGCGGTGATGCTGAGCGTGACCGACACCGGCACTGGGATGGACTCCGAGGTGCTCAAGCGGATCTTCGAGCCCTTCTTCACCACCAAGGAGATCGGCAAAGGCACCGGCCTGGGCCTGTCGATGGTCTACGGTATCGTGACGCAGAACGGCGGGCAGATCTCGGTGGAGAGCTCGGTCGGCCGCGGCTCCACCTTCACGATCGTGTTTCCGGTCACGAGCCTGGATCACTCGCACTCCTTCGCTTCGTCTCCTCCTCGCGCCGGGGCGGCGCCCAGCGGCACGATCTTGCTGGTGGAGGACGATCCCTCCGTGCGCCACATCACCGCGCGCATCTTGCGACGCCACGGCTACATCGTGGTGGAGGCGTCCAAGCCGAGCGAGGCGCGCGCCATCAGCGAGGTGGGCGACGACATCGATCTGTTGCTCACCGATCTGGTCATGCCGGAGATGACCGGCGTGAAGCTCGCCGACGAGCTGACCTTGGCCAGGCCTGGGCTGCGCGTGCTGTACATGACCGGCTACGCCGGCGCGGCGCTGAACCAGGCGCAGGGTGAGCTGCTCAGCCCGGAGGACGGCGTGATCCAGAAGCCGTTCACCTCGGACGCCTTGCTGGACCGAGTCCGCGCGGCGCTGCTCTCGAGCGCGGCTCAGCGCGCCTGATCAGCCTTCGGGTGGCCCAGCGAGGGGCAGCGCGATCTGCACGATGGTGCCGCCGCCGGGAGCGGGAGCCAGCTCCAGGTTCCCGCCGTGCTTCTTCACGATCGAGTAGGTGATGGATAGGCCGAGGCCGGTGCCTTTGCCGATGTCCTTGGTCGTGAAGAATGGATCGAACACGCGCTCGCGCAGCTCCTCCGGGATGCCGCTGCCGTCGTCCTGGATGTAGATGACGTAGTTGTCTCCCTCAGCGCCGCCGCGGATCGAGATCTTGCCCTGCGAGCGCACGGCCTCGATGCCGTCGATGGCGTTCGAGACCAGGTTCATGAGCGCTTGGTTCAGCAGGCTGGGGAAGCAGTCGATTTCCGGCGGGGGCCCGAAGTGAGTCACCACCTCGATCTGGTGGCGCAGCCGATGCCCCAGGATGGTGAGCACGGAGTCCACGCACTCGCTGACGCTCGCCATCTTGCGCTCGCCCTCGTCCAGCCGCGAGAACGTGCGCAGCTTGAGCACTAGCTCTCGGATGCGCTCCAGGCCGCCCGCCATCTCAGCGAGCCGATCTTGGGCGCGCTGCCAGTGCTTGGTGCGGCGCTCGTCGGGCGGTATCGGTACTAGCCAGCCCACGCTCGTGCGCGCGGTCTGCAGGTGGCTGATCGCGAACGCGAGCGGGTTGTTGATCTCGTGCGCGACGCCGGCCACTAGCTCGCCCAGCGAGGCCAGCTTGGCGGACTGCACCAGGCGAGACTGCGTTCGCTTCAGCTCGGCGTACGCCTCGGACAGCTCCTTGTTCTTCAGCTCCAGCGCCTCCACCGCCTTGGCCCGCGTCTCAGCCAGCTCGCGCGCCGCGCGCGCCTCCGTCGCCTCCAGCTCGGAGCGCAGGAGCTTCTCGCGGATGCTGCGGTGCTCGTCCTCGAACTGCTTGCGACGGAGCTGCGCCCGCACGCGGGCCGTGAGCACCTCCGTCTCGCTGGACTTGGCGATGAAGTCGTCAGCGCCGGTGGCCAGCGCCTCGATCATGGCCTCGCGATCCTCCCGCGCCGTCAGCATGATCAGGGGAATGTCGCGGAAGATCGGCGAGGTCTTGATGCGCCGGCAGGTCTCGATGCCGTCCAGCTCGGGCATGACCAGATCGAGCAAGATGCAGTCGACCGACTGCGCTGCCAGCATCTCCAGCGCCTCGGCGCCGCTGTGCGCTCCGACGATCTCGTAGCCTTCGCCGCGCAGCACGTTGGACAGCTCGTTCAGGTACGTGATGCTGTCGTCCACGGCTAGGATCCGCTTCGGATCCAGCAGGCTGCTCCCGGCTTGCGCGCGCTCGGCCGTCGTGGTGCGCAGCACGGCGGCGAGTCGCAGCAAGATCAGCTCGATGTCTTCCTTGCGCACGAACGCGTCCGCGCCGGCGTCCAGCGCGCGCAGCTCCGCGCCCTGGCCCTCCGAGGCGGTGAGCAGCACGCAGGGCGTCCCGCGCAGCGCCGCGTCCAGCCGTACCCGCCGGATGAGCGTGGCGCCGTCGATGCCGGGCATGACCGAGTCGACCAAGATCGCTGCGGGCCTCAAGCTGGCGGCGAGCTTGAGCCCCTCTTCGCCGGTGGTGGCCGTAGCGACCGCGTAGTCGCCCTCTTCCAGCAAGCGCTGCAGCTCCGCGCGGAAAGTCGGGCTGTCGTCGACCACCAGGATGGTGCTGCGCGCGGCTTGGGGCGGGTTCGAGCGCGGCGCGAGCAAGGCGCGCGCGCGCGCGATGACGTAGCCGCTGTCGTAAGGCTTACCGACGTAGTCGTCGGCGCCCGTGCGCAGACCCTTGATACGATCTCGCACGTCTGCTTCCGTGGAGAGCAGCAGCACGGCCGGCGAATGCTCGCGAGCGCGCAGCTCCTGCAGCAGCTCGAGCCCGTCGGCGTCGGGCAGCACCACGTCCAGGATCACGAGCGCCACGTCCTCACGCGCGAGCTGCTCGCGCATGCTCGCGGCGTCGCCAGCCAGCAGCGCCTCGATGCCGGCCGCACGAAACGCCTCGGCCAGGTCCATGCGGACCGTGAGGCTATCGTCGACGATGAGCACTTTTCCTGTCATGGGCGCTTCGGAGCGGAGCTGGCGGCGGCTGCGAGGAAACGGCCGATCTGCGGCAGAGGTAAGACATGTGCCGCCGCCCCGAGCAGGGCTGCTTCACGCGGCATGCCGTAAACCACGCTGGTCAGCTCGTCTTGCGCCACCGTGAGGCCGCCCGCGCGCCGGATCTCCAGCAGGCCGGCCGCGCCATCCCGCCCCATACCGG
>JAEYOT010000762.1 GCA_023411445.1 Pseudomonadota bacterium | reverse complement strand
TCCTCACGCTGTGCTTGGTCGCACCGGCCGCCGCTCAAGAGACCCGCATCGTGCGCGGCGCTCGCATCCTCCTCTCGGACGTGGTCCCGAGCCTCCCCGCGCAGGTGCCGGATCTGGAGCTCGGCGCCGCGCCTCCGCCGGGCAGCTCACGCCTGCTCGGCAAGCGCGAGATCGAGAGCGCCGCCCATCAGAGCGGCGTGGACTTGAAGGCGCTCCGGCTCCCGCAGCAGGTGCGCGTCACCAGCGCTGCCAAGCGCTGGAGCGCGGACGAGCTGGTCGGCGCGGCCCTGCCCGCGCTGAGCCAAGCGCTGCCGGCCGGCGTGACGGTGAAGCGCGCCAAGACCAGCGCCAAGGCGGTCACCTCGCCCAGCGCCGCCGTCAGCGGCGTGCGCATCCCCAAGCTGCCGCGCCGCGAAGGCGAGCACACGACCACCGCCACGCTCGAGCTATCGAACGACGGCGAGATCGTCGCGCGCATCCCGCTCTCGCTCACGCTAGACATCAGCAGCGCCGCGGCCGTGCCTGCCATCACCAAAGGAGCGCGCGTGCAGTTGATGATCGAGAGCGGCCCTGCTCGCATCACCGCCACCGCCGTTGCCATGAACGACGGCGAGATCGGCGAGACGCTGCAGTTCCGCGTCGCCGCCACGCACAAAATCCTGTTCGGTAAGGTCGAGAACCCCACGCTCGCTCGGGTGGTACAATGAACCGCCGCTCACTCTTGCTGCTGCTCGCGGCCAGCACGCTGCCGGCGTGTGGCCCGAACCACATCGCCCCCTTCACGGCGCGCGAGCGCAAGTACAAGGCGGGTGAGTATGCGGCCACGCAGCAACAGAATCGCCCTGCCACCGGCTCCATCTACTCCGAAGCTCAGTCCGGCTACCTGGAGGATACCCGCGCGCTCCGCGTCGGCGACATCGTGCTGGTGCGCATCAACGAGAAGGCCGACGCTGAGGGCGGCGCCACCACCGCGCTCTCGAAAGACACGAATCGCTCGGCCGGCATCGACGCGATGCTGGGCCTGGTGCCTGCGATTCAGAAGGCTTACCCCAACATCAACCCCAGCGAGCTCATCGCCATGGCGTCGAGCTACGACTTCGCAGGCGAAGGCAAGACCCAGCGCGCGGGCAGCTTGAAGGGGACCATCGGCGTCAAGGTCAAGCAAGAGCTGCCCAACGGCGACTTGTTCGTGGAAGGCACGAAGGTCGTGATGATCAACTACGAAGAGCAGCACCTGTACATCTCGGGTGTGATCCGCCCCTCCGACATCGCGCCGGACAACTCCGTGGACTCCGCCTTGATCGCCGACGCCCGCGTCGAGTTCACCGGCCGCGGCGACATCGACGATCAGGTCGAGCGCGGCTGGCTCACCAAGTTCCTCGACGCCGTCAACCCGTTCTGAGCCATGAAGAGCCACGCCGCCAAGCTGCTAAGTGTCGTGATTTTGGCGCTGGTCGCGCTGTTTCCTGACAGTGCCCGGGCCGACAAGGTGCGCGACTTGGTCGACGTCGTCGGCGCTCGTGACAACCAGCTAGTCGGCTATGGCGTCGTCACCGGCCTGAACGGCACGGGCGACGACATCTCCGCGCCGTTCGCCATGCAGTCCCTGCGCGCGCTCTTGCGCCGCCTGGGCGTGCAGGTGGACGCCCGGCAGATCCGACTAAAGAACGTGGCGGCGGTGATCGTCACCGCTCAGATCCCGCCCTTCGCGCGCAACGGCTCCAAGCTGGACGTCACCGTCTCCTCCATGGGTAACGCCAAGAGCCTGCGCGGCGGCGTGCTCGTCCAAACGCCGCTGCGCGGCGCCGACCGCAAGACCTACGCGGTCGCACAAGGGCAGCTGATCCTGGGCGGGTTCTCCGCCAGCGGCGGCTCCGGCAGCTCGATGCAAGAGAACATCGTGACCACGGGGCGCGTGCCGAGCGGCGCCCTGATCGAGCGCGAAATCAAGACCACCTTCGCCGTCGATGGCAAGGTGCAGCTCGCGCTGCGCGCGCCCAACTTCGACACCGCTCAGCGCATCGTGGAAGGCCTGAACAAGGCCATGGGCGAGGGCACCGCCAGGCCGCTGGACGCCGGCTCCATCGAGGTCAAGGCGCCCAGTGAGCTGAAAAACAAGCCGGTCGAGCTGATCTCCAAGCTCGGCGACATCGATGTGGAGCCCGGCACGCTGGCGCGCGTGGTGCTGAACGAGCGCACCGGAACCATCGTGGCTGGCGGCGACGTCCGACTGTCGCCCGTGGCCATCGCGCAAGGCGGTATCACCATCTCGGTCAAGGAGAGCCAAGAAGTGTCGCAGCCCGGCGTGCTCTCACGCGGCACCACCCAGGCCGTGCAGCGCACGGACATCGAGACCGCAGAGCAGAAGCCGCCAGCGCTGACCTACGTGAACGGCGCGGCCTCCTTGGCGGAGGTAGCGCAGGCACTGTCTACGTTCGGCGTCACGCCACGTGAGCTCGGGAGCATCCTTCAAGCGCTCAAGGCTGCTGGCGCGCTTCGTGCAGAGGTGATCGTACAATGACGCTCCCTGTCTCAGCGCTGCACGTCCCCCAGGGCGCCACTGAAGCCAAGGCCGTCGGGCAGGTCGATCCCAAGGCGCTGAAGGCGGCCAAGGACTTCGAAGCCATCTTCATCCGCACCTTGCTAAGCTCCCTGGAACGCACCACCAGCGTCTCCGCCGGCAGCAAGCTGAGCACCAGCCAGAGCACCTACGGCTCCATGGTCGTCGGCGCGCTGGCCGACAACATCTCCGCCACCGGCGGCATCGGCCTGGCCGACATTGTCGCCAAGAGCCTGAGCGCTCAGCCCAGCCCGAGCGCACCCGACCCCGTCCCTCAAAAATAGCCAACGATTCTCGCATCTTGCTCGCCCCGATCTTTTTCCCTCAAGGCCCTCTGGTCGCAGCCGTTCAAGCGGGTGAAGACCCATGCGCGGACACCACGCGCAGCCGGAGGCATGAATGAAAGGTATTACGGGCAACCCGGTTCTCGATGCGTACGGCCGGATGGCGATTACTCCGGTAAGCGCCGCGCGTCCTGTCGAAGCCATCGAGTCGGGTGGCAACGTCGCCGGGCCCAGCACGCCCGCGGCGGAGGTCAGCATCTCGGCCAGCGCCCGAGACCTGGCAGCCAGCGGTCGCTTCGACGCCAGCAAGGTCGAGGCACTGAAGGCCAAGATCGCAGAAGGAACGTTCAGGATCGATTCTCAAGACGTGGCACGTCGCATGCTTGAGGCGCTCGGATAGGCGGTCTCGTGAGTCGGGCAAGGACCCGTCGCAAGCAGCTAATCACGAGCATTGTGTGTGCCCTTACCGCAGGGCGAAGCCGGCCAGCTCACAGAGGCCAGCAAGGACGGGACCCACAGTGCAAACGCAGGAGCAGAAGCAGGAACTGAGCAAGACGCTGGAAGAGCTGGAGTCGCTGCACGCGACCGAAGCCGTAGCGCTACGCCAGCTGGACCGCGACAGTATCGACGAGCTGACCGATCGCAAGCTCGCGCTGTGGGAGCAGCTGCAAAACCTCACCTCCCAGTCTTCGCTGGACGCGGACCAGCTCGCTGCTCTGCAGCGCATCAAGCGCGCCGCCCTGCACAACCAAATCCTCTTGCACCACGCGCGGGACGCCGTACGCACCGTGCTCCAAACTGCCAGCGGTCAGCTGGCGAGCCCCCTGACCCTGCGCCCCGCCGCCGCTTCAGGCATGCGGGTGGATTTCCGAGGCTGACATGGGCTCACTGACTCAGCTCATGTACACGGCCCGCGACGCGCTCAGCGCGCAGGCCTACGGCCTCAACGTCACCGGGCAGAACATCACCAACGTGAACACGCCCGGCTACGTCCGGCGTGAAGCGCTGCTGGAGACACGCGCGCTCGGCACCGCCACCACCGGCTCGGTCACGGCGGCGGGCCTGCGCCGCGCAACCGACATTTACATCGAGCGCCGCGAGATGGTCGCGCGCGGCAGCGCCGCCGCCGCGTCTGCGCACGACCAGCACCTCGCCTCCGTCGAGGCCATGTTCAACGACTTGGGCGGGACCGGCATGGGCTCCGCGCTGGATGGCCTGTTCTCGTCGTTCTCCGCGCTGGCCGCCAACCCGAACGACCCGACGGCGCGCGCCACCGTGCTCGGCGCCGCGGAAAACTTCGCGACCCGCGCCAGCTCGCTGGGCGACGCCTTGGCGCAGACCCGTGACGACTTGCTGGCGCAGGCGCAAGCCACCGTTCAGCAAATCAACGCCCGCGCGCAGAGCATCTCCCAGCTCAACCGTCGCATCCAAGCCGCGGAGGCGCAGGGTGAGGACGCCGCGGATCTCAAGGATCAGCGCAACAACCTGCTGCTGGATCTGTCCCAACTGGTCGACGTGCGCACCATCCCGGACGACGGCGGCAGCCTGATCGTCCAAGCCTCCGGCACCACGCTGGTGGACGGGCACGACTTCCGGCCGATGTCGATCGAGCTCGGCAGCGACGGCTCGCTGCGCGTGATGAGCTCACGCCAAGGCGGCTCCGGCATGGATGTCACGCAGTTTCTGACCGGCGGGTCGCTCGCGGGCATCAAAGAAGCGCGCGACGTGGACGTGTTCGAGGTCGCGCGCCAGCTGGATCAGCTGGTGTTCGACGTCGCCACCACCGTTAACGCTCAGCACGCTGCGGGCTTCGGCGCGGACGGCGGCACGGGCCGCAACATCTTCGACGTGTCCGCCACGGTGAGCGGCGCGGCGCGCTCCGTCAAGCTGAGCGCGGACGTCGCCGGCAACCCCGCCGCCATCGCTGCCGCTCTGGACGCGGCCAGCCTGCCGGGCGGCTCCGGCAACGCCGCGGC